>CAMOHW010000074.1 GCA_946615525.1 uncultured Clostridia bacterium
CGCGCAAGGCGGTCGAACAGGCGGCGCGCTACCCGGGTATGTTTGCCGCCGTCGGCATTCACCCGGAGGATTGTCACGCTTTGGATGAAGCGCAGTCCCTCGCCGAGCTGCGCGCAATATTGGGCGACGCGGAGAGTCGGACGCGCCAAAAAATCGTCGCCATTGGCGAGATCGGACTGGACTACCATACCGATCATTTCGGCGATTTCCCATTGGACAAAGAAAAAGAATTGCGTTTTTTTGAGGCGCAACTCTGTCTGGCGGAGGAGCTGGATCTTCCGGTCATCATCCATGACCGCGACGCGCACGGCGATATTTTTGAAACGATTTTGCGCCACCCGAATGTCCGGGGCGTTATGCACAGTTTCAGCGGCAGTCCCGAACTTGCGAGGGAATATGCAAAGCGCGGCTGGTATCTCTCCTTTTCCGGAACGGTCACCTTTCAAAACGCCGCGCGCGTTCGCGAAGCGGCAAAGGTGGTCCCGCATGAGCGGTTGCTGGTGGAAACCGACTGTCCCTATCTTGCACCGCATCCTCATCGCGGCAAACTGAACCATTCGGGCTATCTGGAATACACCCTTGCTACGATCGCACAACTCTGGGAAGTCACGCCGCAGCAGGCAGCCGACCAAACGCGAGAAAACGCAGAACGACTTTTTTTGGGCAAAACTTTGTGAATTTTTGACAAAAAGGCAGGGGCGATTTCTACATTTTGTCATGTAAAAAGTTCAAAATAAAACTTGAAATTGTTACCACTCTATGATATACTGAAATAGATACCGATGTCTGTATCGAACACAAAACGGAAAGGATTATCAAGGGCTACGCCATGGCAAAAATTGAAACAAAACGTATCAGAAATGTCGCGCTCCTTGGACACAGCGGGAGCGGAAAAACCTCCCTTGCGGAGGCAATGCTTTATTTGACCGGTGAAACAGACCGGTTGGGGAACATTACTGCCGGCAACACCGTCAGCGATTACGACCCTGAGGAGATTGCAAGAAAGATCTCGGTTTCCGCGTCCCTTATGAACATGACCTGGAAGGATATCAAAATCAATTTGCTGGATACGCCCGGATATCTGGACTTCACCGGTGAGGCATTGCAAGCGGTCCGCGTGGCCGATAGCGCCATCATCACGGTGGACGGTAAAGCCGGCATCGAGGTGGGCACCGAGCTTGCCTGGGATCTTGCCACCAAGGCGGGATTGCCCCGCGCTTTCTTCATCAACAAGTTTGATGACAACGAGGCGCGCTTTGGCCGCGTTCTGGATTCCTTGCAGGATACCTTCGGCAAGAGCATCTGCCCGCTTACCATTCCTATGGTCAAAGACGGCACCGTTGTCGGTATGATCGACCTGATCGACCGCATTGCACATGTCTTTGACACCAAGGGCAACCATTCCTCGGAGGCCGTTCCGGCAGAGAGCGAAGAAGCGGTCAATAAATACCGCGAAATGCTGATGGAAGCCGTTGCAAGCACCAACGAAGATTTGATGATGAAATACTTTGACGGGGAAGAGATCGAGCATGACGAAGCCGTTGAGGCGGTCCATGAAGGCATTATCTCCGGCGAGATCGTTCCGGTCTTCTGCGGCGCCGCCACCAAGCTTTGGGGCGTTTGGACGCTGATGGATAAAATTGCCGAATCCTTCCCGCGCCACACCGCCAAAAAGCAGGAGAAACTGGAAGACGGCAAAACCATGGACATCAAGAGCGATGGCGAATCTGCCATTTTCGTGTTCAAAACGGTTGCCGATCCGTTTGTCGGTAAAATGTCCTTCTTCAAGGTGATGAGCGGTTCGGTCAAACGCGACCAGACCTTGCGCAACACCACCTCCGGCAACACCGAAAAACTTGCCCACATTTACACTATGAAGGGCAAAAAGCAAACCGAAGTGGAAGAATTGGATTGCGGCGATCTCGGCATGGTAGCAAAACTTTCTGCCACCAATACCAACGATACGCTTACCGCAAGCAGTGAGTTTGCCTATGCAAAGATCCAGTTCCCAACGCCCTACTATGTCAAGGCAATGGTTCCTGCCGGCAAGGGCGATGAAGGCAAACTTTCGCAAAGCATTTCCCGCATGGTGGAGGAAGATTACACCCTGCGGTTTGAGAACGATCCCGAAACCAAGCAACTGCTCATCTATGGATTGGGCGAGGTTCACCTTTCGGTGCTTTCCGCCCGCTTAAAGAGCCGCTTTGGCTTGAATATCAACTATGAGGTCCCGCGCATTGCTTACCGCGAAAAGATCACCAAATCGGTGGATGTGGAAGGCAAGCACAAAAAGCAGAACGGCGGTTCCGGTCAGTATGGACACGTCAAAATGCGCTTCTCTCCCTCCGAGGAGGATGGACTCACCTTTACCGTTTCGGTCGTTGGCGGCACCGTGCCCAAGAACTTCTACCCGGCGGTAGAAAAGGGCATTCAGGAGGCCATGGCAAAAGGCGCCGCGGGCTTCCCGCTCATGGGGCTGTGCGCCGACCTTTATGACGGCTCTTACCATGCGGTTGACTCGGATGAAATCTCCTTCAAAACCGCGGCGTCCCTCGCTTACAAGAAGTGCCTGGAAGAAGCCGCTCCGGTCATCCTGGAGCCGGTGGGCGACCTCTATATTTCCGTCCCCGAAAACATGGTCGGCGATGTGATGGGCGACCTCAACAAGCGCCGCGGAAGCGTTATGGGCATGGAACCAACGCCTGACCATAAGGGCTACACCACCGTTCAGGCAACGGCTCCCAAGTCCGAGATCATGGATTACCCCATTGTGTTGCGCGCTATGACGCAGGGACGCGGATCCTTTACCTATCAGGTAACGGGATATGACGTTGTTCCCGGCAACCTTGCCTCAAAGATCAAAGAGGAATATAAAGATCGTTAATATCATAAAAAAGAAAACAGGCTTGGGCCCGTTTTCTTTTTTTGGAAACCGGGGAAAGCTCTTGACACCTGTTTTTGAATGTGATAAAATAAGGACGAAAAACAAAAGCGAAACAGGAGGCAAAGGATGAACTTCAAACTGTTTTGGAAAAAGACCAATCGCGGGCTTTGGCTGGGCGCTGTTCTGCTTTTCGCGTTGGCCTTGTTTATTGTTATCGGAGAGGTGCGTTATAGCTTTCAGAAAAAGGAGATCCGCGAAACGGCAAAGGAATATGTCCAGGCACTTCTTTCGGTCAATCTTGCCGAAGGAGAACTCGGTGCTGACGGATATCTGACCGACGCGCAAAAGCAAGCGCAAACAACCGCGCTGGATCAGGTTGCCAAACAATACTGGTACACCGGAAGCGTAAAACTCAATTCGCACAACTATGATCTTGCCCGGTTGAGCGAACTGCTCACAAACTGGCAAACGGCAGTGCCCGGTATGGTAACGGAAATTGCCTGCCAACCCGATCACTGGAATGTCTTTATCACACGGGATGGCCCCGGAAGAGTGCTTGTTTCGCTGGATACCGATCAAATGACCGTGCGCGGTAAGGGCGCGGCACCCTTAGAGGGATATGAGGAAGGCGTCCTGTTCCCAACACCGGTGAACTCACGGGAAGAGGGAAGCGACGAATGGAGCCGCACCTGCCAGGTCTATTTCTCGCTGGAACTGGTGCGTAAGGGCGGGAAATGGCAGGTTGCCGGAATGAATGCCGAAACCGGCAGCGGCTATTCTTTCAATTATGGATTGCTTGGTATGATTTGAAAGGAGGGAAAACCGAATGACAATGGAAGGAAAAGAACCCATTCTGCAAATTTCCCACCTTTCCAAAACGCTGGGACACCGCAAGATCTTGCAGGATGTCAGCTTTGAAACTTACAGCGGCGAAGTATTCGGCTTCCTCGGCCCCAACGGCGCCGGGAAAACCACCACCATTAAAATTGCGGTAGGCCTTCTCATGCTGGATGAAGGAGAAATCAAAATCGGCGGATTCGATTTGCGCCGGCAATTTGAAAAAGCAATGGCTCTGGTAGGGGGCATTGTGGAAAACCCCGAGTTTTATGCCTATCTTTCGGGGTATGACAATTTGAAAATATATGCCAAAGCGCACGGCGGCATTCCTGAGGAGCGCATTGCCGAGGTGGTTCGCATGGTGGGGTTGGAAAACCGCATCAAGGATAAAGTGGGCAAATATTCGCTGGGTATGCGCCAGCGGCTTGGCGTGGCGCAGGCAATTTTGCACCGTCCCCGGCTTTTGGTGCTGGATGAGCCGACGAACGGTCTGGATCCCAGCGGAACCAAAAGTCTGCGCGACCTGATCCGCCATCTTGCACACGAAGAGGGAATCTCGGTGCTTGTTTCCAGCCATTTGATGAGTGAGATGGAAATGATGTGCGACCGCGTCGGCATCATTTCGGATGGTATTTTGCGCTCGGTGCAAACCATTGACCAAATGGTATCCTCCGTGGCTCCCGATCATACCGCATATCTGCTCCAGGTGGACGACGGGGAGGCGGCAATGGCGGCGTTGGAATCCTTCAAGGAGATCGAAAAGAAATTGGAAGGGGAGGGAGTTGTGGAAGTCACGCTTCCCGCCGATGACGAGAAAGAACTGCTCCTCAAAATCAACCGCAAACTGATCCGCGCAGGGGTTTGCCTTTACACGGTCACCAAAAAGGAAAACCGCCGCTTGGAGGATGTGTTTATTGAAATGACGAAAGGGGGCGACCAAATTGGCTGAATTTTGGGCATTGGTGGGCAACGAGAACCTCAAAATTCGTCGCCGCAAGTTTATTTGGATCGCTTTGGCGGTCGTTTTGGTCATCTCGTTCGGCTTTTCGGCACTGATCGGTATTTTGACGCGCGAATCGGACTGGGAGTATGAATACCCGACCACACTTACCGAATCCTTGCAGACAGAGATCGAATATACCCGGGAAGTGCTGAAAACCGAGACCGACGAACGGATAAAAGAGGAATTTCAAAAAGAGATCTACTCCTGCCAGATCCTTTTGGATGCCGGAGTTACCAGCCGGCAAGACTGGCGTTGCACCACCGATATTGCAACACGGTACGCCATTGCGGTTTTGGATGATGACGCCGTTTTCGCCGAGCGGTTGAAGGGATTGATCTGCGGCAACGATTATTTGGGGTATTACCGCTACCTGATGGAGGAAAATCAGGCGCAGTATGCCGGAAATCCTGCCTTTATCGAGGCG
>CAMOHW010000075.1 GCA_946615525.1 uncultured Clostridia bacterium
CGTTTTCGGGAATGAGCCCCACCGAAAGCAGCAGGGTATCGCAGGGGATATACTCGCGCGTTTCGGGAATGGGGCGGCGACGCTCATCCACCTTGGCAATGGTCACGCCGGTCAGGCGTTCCTTGCCGTGAATTTCCACCACAGTATGCGAGAGTTTGAGCGGAATGCCAAAATCGTTCAGGCATTGCTCAATGTTGCGCGCCAGACCCCCGGAATAGGGCATCAGCTCGCAAACGGCGTGAACTTTTGCGCCTTCCAGCGTCATGCGGCGCGCCATGATCAGCCCGATGTCGCCCGAACCGAGGATGACCACCTCTTTGCCGGGCAGGTAGCCCTTCATGTTCACGTATTTTTGCGCAGTCCCGGCGCTGTAAATGCCTGCCGGGCGCGTGCCGGCAATATTCAAGGCACCTTTGGCGCGCTCACGGCACCCCATGGAGAGGATGATGGTTTTTGCCTGCAACTGGAATACGCCCTCTTGGGCGTTGGTGGCGGTAATGACCTTTTCGGGCGAGATGTCCAGAACCATGGTGTTGAGCAGGGAGGGAATGTTGCGCTCGGCAACCATTTTTTCGTAGCGTGCGGCGTATTCGGGGCCGGTCAGCTCCTCGCCGAAGCGGTGCAGGCCAAAGCCGTTGTGAATGCACTGCTGCAAAATGCCGCCCAGGTGCGCGTCGCGCTCCAAAATCAAAAGGTTGCGCACGCCGGCGTCGTATGCCGCCACCGCCGCGCTCATGCCGGCGGGGCCGCCGCCGATGATGACAAGATCAATCGTTTTCATATCAGCGCGCTCCTTTCGTTTTTTCCAGGTTGACCAGCGAATTGCCGCCCGATTTGGTCACTTTCTCGTAGGGAATGTTCAGCTCGTTTGCCAACAGCTCCACAATGTAGGGAGAGCAGAAACCGCCCTGGCAACGCCCCATTTGGGCGCGGGTGCGGCGCTTGACGCCATCCAGATCGCGGGGCTTTGGATTTTGCCGGATGGCGGCAAGGATCTCGCCCTCGGTCACCGTTTCGCACCGGCAAATCACGCGCCCGTAGGCAGGATCCTTGGCAATCACGGCGTTCTTTTCGGCAATACTCATCTCGCGGAAGGCGTGCAGAGCCGGACGAACGGGGTTATAGTCCGCTTTTTTCTCGGTTGCAAGACCGTCCTTTTGCAAGAGGTCGAGCACGTATTCGGCAATGGCGGGAGCCGAGGAAAGACCGGGCGACTCGATGCCGGCAACGTTTACAAAACCGTGGCGCGGATTGTTGATGATGAAATCCCCCGTGCTGCCTACGGCGCGCAGACCGCAAAACGAGGTAATGGAAGCACCGTAGCGGATGCCGGTCACGCTTTCGCCGGCGCCCTTCATTACGCGGGCAAGCCCTTCCGGCGTGGTGGACTTGTCGTCCTTATCTTCCATGTCTTCGGAGGTCGGACCGGTGAGCAGGTTGCCGTCCACCGTTGGGGAAACGAGAATGCCTTTGCCCATTTTGGTGGGCGTGCGGAAGATGGTGTGCTTGACCAGGCCGCCGATCTCTTTGTCCAAAAGGATATATTCGCCGCGGCGGGGATGAACGGTAAAGGAATCGTCGCCAACCATTTTGGCGATCGCGTCGGAATACACGCCGGCGGCATTGACTACATAGCGCGCCTCAATCTGCTTGCCGCCCGCGGTAATGGCGTAGCCCTCTTTTTGGGAGGCAATGGCGGTCACTTCGCTGTCCAAAAGCAGTTCGGCACCGTTGTCCATGGCGTTGCCGATTGCCGCAAAGGTGAGTTCATAGGGGCAAACGATGGCGCCTGTGGGCGCATGGAGCGCGCAGGTCGCGTCGGGAGAAATATTTGGTTCCAGCGCGTGCAGCTCTTCGGCGTTCAAAAGCTTCAAATCCTTTACGCCGTTGGTCACGCCGCGCTGATAGAGCGTTTTCAGGTGCGCCTCGTCCTCCTCGCCAAAGCCAATGACCAAAGAGCCGTTGTTCTTATATTTCACGCCCAGCTCGCGGCAAACTTTTGCCATCATCTGCGAGCCGCGGACGTTCAATTTGGCTTTCAGCGAGCCCTCTTTGGCGTCAAAGCCGGCATGGACGATTGCCGAGTTTGCCGCCGTTGCTCCGGTTGCAACATCGTGTCCTTTCTCAATCAGGACGATTTTCAGCCGGAATGCCGCAAGCGCCCGGGCGATCATACCACCCACAACGCCGGCGCCGATAATTGCTACATCAAACATTTTGATTTCTCCTTTTTTCGAGGATAGATTTCCTTTTTATTATATAATTGCGCGTTTTGCTTGTCAATAGCGGCGCGAAAACAGAAAAATACGCAATATTTTATGGAGAATACGCAACAATACGCAAGAAAAGAGGATCTTTTTGAAAAAGATCCTCTGTTTTTTGTTATCTTCCTCCGCGCGAGGCGTTCAGAATGGCAAGAACGGCAACACCGACATCGGCAAAGGTTGCCAACCAAAGATTAGGGAGAAAGAGATTGAAGATGAGAAACGCGATTTTGACCGAGATGGCAAAAACAATGTTTTGCAGGACGATGCGGCGCACCTTGCGCGCAATTTTGAACAAGACGGGCAAGCGGGAGAGCGAGTCGTCCATTAAGACAACGTCGGCGGCCTCAATGGCGGCGTCCGAACCAAAGGCGCCCATGGCAATGCCGACATCTGCGCGGGCAAGGACCGGGGCGTCGTTGGTGCCGTCACCAACATAAACGAAGGAACCCTGCTTTTGGGCAAGCAGTTCCTCGGCGGCGGCAACTTTGCCGGCGGGGAGCAGTTCGGCGCGGTATTCGTCCAGCCCCACCTCGGCGGCAATGGCGCGGGCGGTGGGTTCGCGGTCACCCGAAAGCATGACGGTGCGGCGAACGCCCAAAGCGCGCAGAGCGCGGATGGATTCGGCGGCGTCGGGTTTGCAACGGTCGGAAACAACGATCATGCCGCAAAAAACACCGCCCAGGGCAACGTAAACCACCGTTCCGATCGCCTGCGGCAGGTTGGCGGGAAGGTCAATTTTGTGGTCGGCGAGCAGTTTTGCGTTGCCCACCAGCAACTCTTTTTCGTCGGCAAGCGCACGCACACCGCGTCCGGGGAGTTCCTCCAGGTCGGCAATGGCAACCGCCTCTGTGGCAGGTGCCGCGGCGGCAAGCGAGCGGGCAATGGGGTGGTTGGAGTGTTGTTCGGCGGCTCCGGCAAGCGCCAACAGGCGGCTCTCGGAGATGCCCGCCGGGTAAACGGTGCTGACGCGAAAACTGCCTTCGGTCAGGGTTCCGGTTTTGTCAAAGGCAACGGTGTCCACGGCGGCAAGTGCTTCCAGATCGTTGGCACCCTTAATGAGAATGCCGCGGCGAGAGGCACCGCCAATGCCTGCAAAATAGGAGAGCGGGACCGAGATGACCAGCGCGCAGGGGCAGGAAACCACCAAAAAGATGAGTGCGGTCTTCACCATGCCCAGTGGGTTGGGCAACAGGGCGGGATCAATCCAATGCAGAATTGCCGGCACCAGGGCAATCAGGGCGGCAAGCCCGACCACCACCGGCGTATAGACGCGGGCGAACTTGGTGACCATACCCTCGGCGCGGGATTTTGCTGCCGTCGAGTTTTCCACCAATTCCAGGATTTTGGAAACGGTCGAATCTTCAAACGGCTTTGTTACACGGACGCGCAAAAATCCTTCGCCGTTGACGCAACCGCTGACGATTTCGTCCCCCGGAGCGACCTCGCGCGGGAGCGATTCACCGGTCAGCGAGGCGGTGTTCAGTGCGGAGGAACCCTCCAAAACGATCCCGTCCAAGGGGATCTTTTCACCGGGGCGAACCACCAGGATCTCGCCAACGGCTATTTCCTCGGGGGAAACTTCGCGCTCGGCGCCGTCGCGCTCCACGCGAGCGGTTTCGGGGCAAATCTCCATCAAGTCGGTAATGGATTGGCGGCTTTTTCCAACGGCAATGCTTTGGAATAGCTCGCCCACCTGGTAAAACAACATCACAAAAACGGCTTCCGGGTATTCACCAATGGCGAGTGCGCCGATTGTGGCGATCGACATGAGAAAGTTCTCGTCCAAAAGTTGACCGTGGGCAATGCCCAATACCGATTTGCGCAGGACATCATACCCGACCACAAAATAGGGAATGAGGAAGAGGGGCAGGCGCCACCAAATCATTTCCGGAATGACACGGGTCAGGCAAAGAACTTCTAAAACGACCAACAACCCCGCCGCCAGCAGGATGCGGAACAGGTTACGCTTTTGTTTGCGGGAGAGGGAAAAACGTTTCATTTTTTCAGTTTGCAATCGGAATCTACTTTGCGGATGGCGGCAGCGGCGGCGTCCACAATTTCGTCAAAGCGGGCGTCGTCGGCGTCCAGCACCAGTTTTTGGGCAAGAAAACTGACGGTCACTTCGTTCACACCGTCAATTTTGGCAATGGCGCGCTCCATTTTGGCGGCGCAGTTCGCGCAATCCAGATCGATCAAAGCAAATGTTTTTTTCATAGGTTCGTTCTCCTTTATTCGGTGATGTGTTCCATGCCCTGTGCCAAAATGGTTTGCACATGGCTGTCGGCAAGCGAGTAGAGCACGCTTTTGCCGCTCTTGCGGTATTTGACCAGCGCCGCCTGTTTGAGCAGGCGCAACTGGTGGGAAATGGCAGAAACCGTCATTCCCAAAAGTTCGGCAATGTCGCAAACGCAAAGCTCGGTGTCCAAAAGGACATAGAGGATGCGCAGACGGGTACTGTCGCCAAAGAGTTTGTAGAGGTCGGCAAGCGCAAAGAGCGTATCCTCGTCGGGCAGGCGGTTTTTGACGCGCTCGATCTGTTCGGGATGGGTCTCGTTGACCTCACAGCAGGGTGCTTTTTTCATGTTGCTTCTCCTTATTGAACATTTGAACACTTGTTCAACTGTTATTATATGACAACCGTTGGCATTTGTCAAGAGGGTTTGAAAAAATTGTTCGTTTTTTTACCGCGCCGCCCCAACATCATTCGGAGCAGAAAAAATCGCTTTCAAAAAAAACTCCAAACGTCCCCTGTTTGGAGTTTTTGAAAGGAGTGGGGAGCGCGAGGGGAGGGGAAAACTTTTTGCAAAAAGTTTTCC
>CAMOHW010000076.1 GCA_946615525.1 uncultured Clostridia bacterium
TTGCTCACCCATATTTGGGGGGAAAAGATCGCCATTGTTCCCCCCAAGCCGCAAACCACGCGCCATCGTATTTTGGGAATTGAAACGCGCGGCGAGGATCAATTTGTCTTTTTGGATACGCCGGGCATTTTTCAAGCAACCAATTCGCTGGGCGATTATATGGTCAAAACGGCAAACAACGCCATGTTGGATGCCGACGCGGTCATTTTGGTAGCCGATGCCTCCTTTGCCCCCGGCGAGATCGAATTGCGCATTCTTAAAAACCTTGCGCAAAACGAAATACCGGTCATTCTGGCTTTGAACAAGGTGGATCTTTGCCGGCGCGAAAAGCTTGCCGAAACCATTACTGCCTACGCCGCCGCGCATCCGTTTGCCGCGGTGGTTCCCATTTCCGCTAAAAAGGGAAAGTTTGTGGACGAGCTGATGGAGGAGTGCGCCAAGTTTTTGCACGAGGACGAATGGATCTTTGAGGAGGATATGATCACCGATCAATCTCAGCGCGCCCTTGCCGCAGAGCTGATCCGCGAAAAGGTTTTGCGCACTGTGGATCGGGAAGTCCCGCACGGGATCGCCGTTGTCATTGAAGAGTTCCGCGAGGAAGATGGAATTACCCGCATTCGCGCCGAAATCTTCTGCGAAAAAGCCTCGCACAAAGGCATTCTTGTCGGCAAGGAGGGTGAAACGCTCAAACGCATTGGCTCCTACGCTCGCGCAGATTTGGAAAAACTGCTGGAAACCAAAGTCTATCTGGACCTTTGGGTCAAGGTGAAAGAGAATTGGCGGGATAGCCAGCGCGGCATTACCGATTTCGGCTTTTCAGACGATTGATTTTTTGTGAGGAAACGATATGGCACAGCACGAGAGCATTGACGGATTGATCATCCGGACAAAGGATATGGGTGACCACGACCGCTATTTGACGGTCCTGACCGCCGCACAGGGGAGAATGACGCTTCTTGCTAAGGGCGGCAGGGGCATCAAAGGAGGGCAAATATCGGTCAGCCAGCTCTATACCTATGCCAATTTTGAATATTACAAGCGCGGGGATTTCAATATTCTCAAATGCGGTAACCCCATTGAGCCGTTTTACGGCCTTTCCGAAGATTTGGATCGGCTGAATCTTGCGGCGTATTTCTGCGAGGTCGCCTATGAACTTTCGGATGAGGGCGAACCTGCCGCCGACCTGTTGCGCCTGCTGCTCAACTCGCTCCATGCCGTCAGTCGCGACCTGTATCCGCAAGAGCAGATCAAAGGGGCATTTGAAATACGCGTCGCCGCGCTTTCCGGCTATGCGCCGGATCTTTTGGGGTGTCGCCAATGCAAAAAGATCGATGGCGACCTGCTTTATCTGGATGTTATGAACGGCTCTTTGATTTGTCCGGAATGCCTTTCCAAAGCCGGAGGAGCCGTTTACAAAGGGGAATATGCCGACGAATTGCGCGAAGCCGAGATCCTGTTGCGCCTGCCGGCGCCTGTGGTTGCGGCAATGCGGTATTGCCTGGGCGCGCCTGCCAACCGACTGTTTGCATTTGAACTTGCCGACCGGGAAGACCAACTCGTTTTTTCAAAATCGACCGAGACCTATCTGCTTTCGCATATCGGACACGGGTTTGAATCGCTTCGGTTTTATCGGGAACTACGCGGTGAAATCCCGCACAAAAAGGAAGGAAACTGATATGGGCTTTTCCAACCGGGCGCTTACAACGCTGGAGTTTGACAAAATATGCGCCATGCTGGCGGACTGCGCCCCCACCGAAGGGGCAAAGGAATACGCCGCGCGCCTGTTGCCGTCCGATGACGAGGTTGTCATCCGGCGGCGGCTTTCGCATACCACCGATGCCCGTCGGCTTGCCGACGAAAAGGGAATGCCCCCCTTTGGCGGGATCCGCGAGGTGGAGGGCATTTGCGAACGGGCGCAAAAAGGGGCAATGCTCACGCCGCGCGAACTTTTGGAAGCGGCAAGAGTGTTTCACTCCGCCCGCGCGCTGATCGATTACAACAAGGTCAACCGCACCTTTGCAACTTCTTTGGATGAACTGTTTGAGCGGTTGTTGCCCAATCGGACATTGGAAGAAAAAATTACAAGGTCTATTCTTTCCGAGGATCTGATCGCGGATGAGGCAAGTCACGAACTTGCCGAGGTCCGGCGCAAGATCCGCGACGCGCAAAATCGTATTAAGGATACTTTGCAAAAGTTTATCAGCGGTTCCTATGCAAAATATTTGCAGGAAGCCATTGTTACCATGCGCAACGGCCGCTATGTGGTGCCGGTGCGGGTAGAGAACAAAAATGAGATCAAGGGACTCATTCATGATACCTCGGCTTCAGGGGCGACCGTTTTTGTGGAGCCGATGGCGGTGGTGGAAGCCAATAACGAATTGCGGATGCTGAACGCCAAGGAAGAACACGAGATCGAAAAGATTTTGTTTGCTCTTTCCGCCGAGATCGGTTCTGCATCCGAATCACTCCGGTTGAACTACGCCAACCTGACCGAACTTGCCTTCTGCTTTGCCTGTGGCGAACTTTCGGCGCGTATGAAGGCGTCGGAACCCATTCTTTCCCGGGAGGAGATCGATCTGATCCGCGCGCGGCATCCGCTCATTGATCCCAAAAAGGTGGTCCCCATCAATGTTCGTCTGGGCAAGGATTGCGATACGCTTATCATTACAGGACCCAATACCGGTGGCAAAACGGTCACCCTCAAAACCATTGGACTTTTGACCTTGATGGCGCAATCCGGTCTGCATATTCCGGCGGATCCGGATTCCAAGATCCGAATTTTCGATCATGTGCTTGCCGATATTGGTGACGAGCAGAGCATTGAACAATCGCTTTCCACCTTCTCCTCACACATGGTCAACATCGTTTCCATCGTTGGTCAGGTGGGTGCGCGTTCGCTTTGCCTGTTTGACGAACTGGGGGCCGGGACCGACCCCGTGGAAGGGGCGGCGCTGGCGGTCGCTATTATCGAATCGGTGCGGGAGAGCGGGGCGGTTTGTGCCGCTACCACGCACTATACCGAATTAAAGACCTACGCGCTCAATACTCCGGGTGTACTGAACGCTTCCTGCGAGTTTGATGTCAAAACCCTCAAACCCACCTATCGGCTTATCCTCGGCACGCCGGGCAAGTCCAATGCGTTTGCCATTTCTGCAAAACTCGGTCTGCCGCAAAATATTATCGACCGCGCACAGGAGAATCTGAATATCGACCAAAAGCAGTTTGAAGAAGTGATCGGCAAACTGGAAGAAGCGCGTTTGGAGGCCGACAAAAACCGCGCCGAAGCCGAGCGCCTGCGCGCCGAATACGAGCGCAAGAGCAAGGATAGCGAACGCGCCGTTGCGCAAATGCGGCGGGATGCCGAGCGGGAGATCGAGCAAAACCGCCGACAGGCGCAACAAATGCTACAAAGTGCCCGCGCTTCCAGCGACTTTATCTTTGCACAACTGGAAAAGGCAAAAAAAGCCGAGGCGGCAGGGAAACTGCACGAGGAACTGGACGCAACGCGCCGCGCAGTGCGCGCAGAATTGCAAAAAAGCGAGAATATGGTAGATCCCGTAGAAACGACCGATGACGGAGAGTATGTTCTTCCGCGTCCGCTCAAAAAAGGAGATCGCGTCAAGTTGGTCAATATCGGTAAAGAGGGCGTTCTTCTGGATCTGCCCGATCATACCGGAACGGTTACCGTTCAAGCGGGCATTTTGAAGACCAAAACCAAAGTGGAAAACCTGCGCCTGATCGAGGAAAAGGGAATGGTCATTCAAAACGGAAAGAAAAGGCCGGCATCCGACTTCCGCGTGCAGGTCAACCGTGATTTCCGGGATGAGATCGATCTGCGCGGAATGTTGGGTGATGAGGGCTGGCAGGCGGTTGACAAATATTTGGATGAAGCGACCGTCAGCGGATTTACCAAAGTCCGCCTGATCCACGGCAAGGGGACCGGAGCGCTGAAAAACGCGCTTTGGCAACGGCTGAAAAAGGACCGTCGCGTTGCTACCTTCCGCATCGGGCAATATGGAGAAGGGGACGGTGGCGTTACCGTTGTCGAGTTGAAAAACGATTGATTTTTCTATCAAAACTCCTTTCCGGAAGCCATTTTTCAAAAAAATAGAAAAAAACGAAAAAAGCTCTTGCATTTTTCATTTCGGTATGGTAGAATATAGAAGTATTGGATCCCTCAATTCCAAATGGGGGAGTATGGAGGAATAAAAAATGATTATGAATCTTTTGGCAAAGGTCCACCCGGCTTGGATCTATGTAATCGGCAGTTTTATGATCGCGCTTGCCATTTTCCTTTCCGTGGTTATTGCAAAGCAATCCGGAAAAGAAGAAGGCCTTTCCGGAACCATTGTAGGTAGTTCGGAATCCTATTTTGGAAAGAACAAAGGCGCAAACAAAAATGCCATTCTTGCAAAACTGACCATCATTGGTTCTATTGCATTGGTTGTGCTTTCTGCCACGCTGATGATTCTTGTGAAGATTTCTTATTGAGATTCACAAAAAAACGACCCGTTTTCAAAACGGGTCGTTTTTTTATTGCCTAAAATCGATCGGGATTCTCGGCTTTAAAGCTTTTCAAAAGCTTCTCTGCCTCGGCAAGCAACTTTTTCTCGTCTTTTTTATTGTAAACGGTTGCACCGCAGGCGCAGGCGTGTCCGCCGCCGCCATAGCGCTCGGCAAGACTGCGCACCTCCACAAACCGGGAGCGCAAACGCACGCGAATGCTGCCGTCATCGCATTCCGCAAACACAAGCCAAATCATACTGCCGCGGGTGGACTCCATCAAGTTGTTGACCTCGCTTGCTTCCTGCATGGTCAGGTGTTTGCGGCGGCGGTAAGCACGGCTGATGTGGAGCCA
This sequence comes from uncultured Clostridia bacterium, assembly GCA_946615525.1. Lineage (GTDB taxonomy): Bacteria > Bacillota > Clostridia > Oscillospirales > CAG-272 > UMGS1865. Next base: position 4,859 of record CAMOHW010000076.1, read on the forward strand.
GGCAACGCCGCTTTCGGTATAACGGATCCGCCGAATGATCTCTGCGTGGAATTGCAGAATGCGCGGTTCTTCCAAATACATATTTGCGTAAAGGAATTGGGTATCAACCCCTTTTTCCATCATCTCTGCGGCATAACGCAGGGTAGAGGGGGTTGTTTCCCGGTAGCGGAACCTGCCC
>CAMOHW010000077.1 GCA_946615525.1 uncultured Clostridia bacterium
AAATCGCTCGTTACCACCATGCTTGCGGTGCTTTTGCGCCGCGAGGGCTATCGCGTTGGTATTTTGGACGCGGATATTACCGGGCCTTCGATTCCAAAAGCGTTCGGCATGAAAAAGGTGGAGATATACGGCGACCAAAACGGTATGATCCCCGCCGCGAGCAAAACCGGAATCGATATGATCTCGGTCAACCTGCTCCTGGGAGATGAGACCAAACCGGTGGTTTGGCGCGGCTCGCTGATTGCGGGAACCGTTCAGCAATTCTGGCAGGAAACCATTTGGGACGTGGACGTTCTTTTGGTGGACTGTCCTCCCGGAACCGGTGATGTTCCGCTGACCGTGTTCCAAACCATGCCGCTGGACGGCGTTGTTATTGTTTCCAGCCCGCAGGATCTGGTTTCAATGATCGTCAGCAAAGCGGCAAATATGGCAAGCATGATGAACATTCCGGTATTGGGACTTGTGGAAAACCTCTCCTATGTCAAATGCCCGGATTGCGGCAAAGAAATCAAGGTCTTTGGCGATAGCCACATTGAAGAGATTGCACAAAAGTTCGGGTATGATCTTTTGGCACGCATCCCGATGGATCCCAAGCTCTCCGCCTTGGTGGACCGCGGAATGATTGAACTGATGGAAAACGATTATTTGGACGCGGCACTTCAAAAAATTGTAGAAAAATTGGCTCTGCAACCCGCAGAATAACCAAACGCATTGAAAAATGGGCGCACCGAAAACCTCACTTCCATTAGGGAATTTTCGGTAATGCTGTCCTTTGAGAATCAGGCGTGGCGTGATGCCACGCCTGATTCTTTGTTTGTTTCAATCAAATTCGGGAATTTCTATGGTTCAGATGAAGTTGTAAGCGATTGTTTAAGTGGACACAAAGCCTCGATAGAAATCTACGACCAAACAACGTTTGGTGTAGTAGGCTACACCATATCGTTATCATTGAAAATTCAAATTTTCACTTCCCGATTCTGGGAAGTGAAGAAGTTTTTTGCGAACTTTTTGCTTTCGTGGTACTTTGCCGATACTATATCACAAATGGGTACCCTATTATCCTCCCACTTAAAAGGGCGATTTTGAGCAAAATAATAAGGTTGAAAAACAATTATCTTTCATAAAAAATCAGGACGGCGCAAAATGAATGCCGTCCTGACCTTTGTTTGATATTAGATTACGTTTTATTCTCTATCAAAAAATCTTAATTTATGGGGTTTCTTGCCGCTTGTCTTTTACTTTTTTATCGGATATCCTTTTCAACGTCTTGCCAACTCGCGTTAGAAAGTATTTCGGCTTCATCGCCTACAAAGGCTTTCGCCGCCTCGGTATCTCCCCGCAACTGCCAACACATCCATGCGGTCATATACCCGTCGGGACGTTTCAGCATATCCTCGTGTTCAGCGCCCGTTGCTCTTGCGCGTATTCTTGTAACGTCTTGACTCATTGTGTTGTAAATATCTTTCAGGGCTTCAAGCGGACATACGCCGCCGAACTTTTGGTAAATATCTTCTACCCCCGAATCGTCCGAGCCGCCTGTTCCTGCCGTCATAAAATACGGGATTGTAATTTTTGACGCATCGTATTCCCAACCCATATTTTTCGCAAGGAAAGGATATGCGGCACTGCCCGTAAACATCGTTTTGTATCTGTTACTGTTTGCAAATTCGGTTGCCGCTCTTATCGCGCCCGCGCCGCCTTGTGAAAATCCGATAATACCGATGTTCGTTTGGCTTATTTTTTTATAGAACACGCTGTCGGATTGATCGTTTAATTTCAACAGGTAGTCAAGCGTAAGCGAAGTGGATTCACCCGAACCGGCTTGTCTATCCTCATTCCCCGCAACGATAAATCCCCACGAAGCAAGCCGCTTAAAGTACGGCTCATAGTTAAGCGCCGCCACATTGCTTGCGTTTGTTATCACGATAAGCGGATATTCCTGCTGCTTACTTTCAAGTTCTTTCGGATACCATACACGATATTTATCTATCTTTTTATCGCCTGCATCGTAATCGACGTTTGCAACCTCATAACTGCCCAAACCTGCATATTTTTTCTCTAATTCGTAATCGGATTTGAATTCCGTATAATAGTCGTCCGCCAAATGCGGTTTTAGCGAGTCAAAATGATTTTTAATAGTAAATGCAACAAGTAAAATAACAACTATGCCCACAATAACCGCAACTGCAATTAAAATACCTTTTATCGTTTTTTTCATTTTATCGCCTCTATAATTATGTTTCTAACTACTTATTTCGTTTTGTTGTTTATAAAATCCATCATTCTGTCGAACGCGTCTTTTGCAATTTCGTCAACCCGTTCTTCCGCAACAAAGCAATGCGGTTTCTGAACACTGTGTTCCGCATACGGATCGACGAGAATATGCTCACAACCGAGACTATCCAACTCTTTGTGCATGACGTTCATATCGTTTCTGTACTCACTGCCGAGAAGTACGGCGGCAGGATAGTTTGCGGTAAGGCTGCCGATATTGTTATATCTCTTAATTTCATCCTTGTTCAGATAGATACTGCCTTTTACATAATTACCGACAAGTATTTTCGTTGCAAGATCAAAATGATTATAATCAAGCGGTGCGTCGTCGAGAACGACCGCTTTTACTTGTTCGGGTTTTAGGGTGGGCGTTATACCGAGAAGGTCCGCATATTCGGGATTTGTAACGATGCTTCCCATTTGGCTGGATATGATCGCGCCGGCAGAACTACCCATAATAACTATATTGTCCATATCAAGATGGTACTCGTCTTGATGTGCAAGCAGATATGCAAACGCTCTGTTCGCCTGAATAAGCGGAACGGGAAAATGCGCCGCGGGAACAAGCGCATAATCGACGTTGACAATGTTGTACCCTTGCGCACAAATATCGTCAAGGAGCGCCGTCGCTTCGCTTGCGGCAAGCGGATCACCCATGTTTTTGCTTCCGGCAAAGAAACCGCCGCCGTGGAAATAGACTAACGTCGGGCGATCGGCGGTCAAATCACCGTTGGGATAGGTAATATCGAGATAACTGTTCGGATATTCCGTATCGTATTCGATCTCGCTGATCAGATATTGCCCGTTTTCCTTTAACCCGTTGATCGGCTCATAATACGGCTCGTAAGAATTAAACGGTTTGTTTCCGTAAGTCGCTTTTTGGATCAACCCGACCACGATCTGCGTATGCGTTGTAAGTACGAAAAATAAAACAACCAGTAAGAGCAGAAATGATCCGATAATGGAGCCTGCGATTATAAGTCCTTTATGGTTTTTCTTTTTTTCCATTCTGCTTGTCTCCGAATATTATTGATCCAACAAGTCCAGCCCATAAGTCCGTACTGTTCCGTTGATCGCGTCGCTTAGCCAATCGGCAATGCTTTTTCCGCTTTCCAGTTCCACAAGGAAATCGCTTGAAATAATGGTGTGCTGCGTGTTTTTGGTTTCCGCGTCTGCTTTATAGTCCCATATATAAATACCAACGTTCGGAATATTTGCTTGCAACCCGGCGACCATTTCTTTCAGATCCGCTTGGAACCGATCGCCGTTTGCCTTGTTCTTTTCCATTTTCCCGTTGTTGATATACCCTTGATATTGCTGCAAGGTATCATCCCTGTACGAGCAATCAAACAGAATTTTCACGCTGTCGCCGCGCTTGTTGGAAAGAGCGGTCAGACTGTCGAGAACAATGTTGTTCGTTGTGAGCCGTTCTGTAATTTCCGCCGGCGACTTCCAAAGGTCCCGCGCGGTTTCATGCCAACCGTCGTACAGAAGAAGCGAACTGTCCACGCAGACCGTAACGTTATTTGCCGAGGGGAAACGGCCGATCACGTCGTCCGCAAGCAGCGACGTTGCAAAACCGCCCGCAGAAAAACCCGTTACAAGCAAAGCGTCCGGTTCTCCGAGATACGGTTTGACGGTTTCCACCATTGCGGCATAGTTGGTATAACCGTGGTGATAAACGATCTTTTCCTTCCCGTCGGACGTGTAGCGGTATTCACCCGTCCCCGTGTGGAAATCCCCGGAAGCATACGGAATGACGATAAACGACCAATCCTTGAACGGGTTGTTTTCCGCAGTGCTTCCGATCCCGCCCTGCGCAACAAAGTTCTGCGCCGTCATATCGACCGCAAAAAACGTTTTCCCCTGCTCAGAGGTTTCGGGGGTGATGCTTACCCCGCCGCCGAAGAAATAGACGACGACTTTGTTTTCCTTACCCTTTCTGAAAATGCCGTGCCATTCGGTTCCGTTGGACGAGATGGTCCCTTCGGGAGTCACCTGATACCATTGACCGACTTCCGGCGTTCCCTTCAATTCCGGGTAACTCATAAATATAGTTTTTTTGAGTAAAACGCCCACACCGACGCCTACCGCAATAAATACTGCCAAAACAACCAAGATTACAATAAGCACCACATGTTTCTTTTTCTTTTTCACCTGTTCCGCCATAAAAATTTCTCCTTTTTTCAAAAAAGTGTTGCATTTGAACTTGCTTTGTGATACAATTGTATCATAGCAAAAAAACAAAGTCAAGACGATCGGCAAAATTTCAGCCATAAGGAAACAAGAGCGGCGATTTGTCGCAAAAAGGAGCCATTATGAAAAGAAAAGACGTTATCATTACCGATTCCATCATTCAAGCGCTGTTTATCCTATTAAAAGAGAAAGAATTATCGGAGATTTCGGTCACGGATCTGGTTGCGAAAGCGGGCGTGAGCCGCAGTTCGTTTTATCGGAATTTCAATTCGTTTGAAAATGTGATCTATTCCTATTTCATGGATAAAACGCAAAGTTGGTGGAAGGAAAACGAACAGGCGTTCCTCTACGGCGAAAAAGAGGTGGAAACAAGCGTTTTCGAGCATTTGCTTACCATGAAGGAAGAAATATTGCTCGTCTATCAAAAAGGTTTGTACTATCCGTTTGAAAAGCACGTTTTCGATTGTGTGAAAGGTGGTCGCAATCTGATCGACAAAGAACAAGCCTATCTGACGGCGAGAGTGTCAGGCATTATTTGCGGACTTG
>CAMOHW010000078.1 GCA_946615525.1 uncultured Clostridia bacterium
GACCTGCCGAGATCGCCATGCCGCCTTCCAGGTCGCGGTCCAGGTGCGCCTGCGGACGGTTGTCATCCTCAAAATAGTGAATGAACTGTTTGGGGGCGTGGGGAAGTTCCAGCTCCTGCGGCTTGCCCGAATAGGTTGCCCAGGCGTTCAGGATCTCCTCTTTGGTCGGCTTGTTTTGAAACTTGACAAACACTGCCGCGGTATGACCGTCCACTACCGGAACGCGAATGCACTGGGTGGTAATAACCGGTGCCTCGGCTTTAACGACAACACCGTCCTTCACCGTTCCCCAAACGCGCAGGGGTTCCTGCTCGCTTTTTTCTTCCTCGCCGCCAATGAAGGGGATGATGTTATCCAGCATCTCCGGCCATTCGCGGAAGGTTTTGCCCGCACCGGAAATTGCCTGGTAGGTGGTTGCAACCACCTCGGTAATGCCGTATTTCAACAGGGGCGTCAGGAGCGGAACATAGGATTGGATGGAGCAGTTGGGCTTGACGGCAATAAAGCCGCGCTTGGTGCCCAGGCGCTTGCGCTGATGCTCAATGACCGCGAGGGGCGCGTCGTTGATTTCGGGAATCACCATGGGAACGTCGGGCGTCCAGCGGTTTGCCGAGTTGTTGGAAACCACCGGGCATTCGGCTTTGGCGTATGCCTCTTCCAATGCCTTGATCTCGTCTTTTTTCATGTTCACCGCGCAAAAAACGAAGGAACATTTGGAGGCGACCAGGGCAATGTTCGCCGCGTCCTCCACCACCATGCTCTTGTATTTTTCGGGCATGGGAATTGAGAGTTTCCAGCGGTCGCCCACCGCTTTTTCATAGGTCATTCCGGCGGAACGGGCGGATGCCGCCAGCACCGAGACCTCAAAATACGGGTGGTTTTCCAAAAGCGTCAAAAAGCGCTGACCGACCATACCCGTGGCGCCAATGACGCCGACTTTCATTTTGCTTGTCGTTTTCATCAGAAAAAATCCTTTCGGAAAAAGAAATATTCTTTTCACATTATACAATAGAAATTATCAAAATGCAAGACCGGAACGCATATTTTTCATTTTTTGGTAAAACTGTAAAGAAACAATGCCTTTCCGCACCGCTTTTTGAGAAGAACGCAAAAAAGGAGCCGTTATGAAACTGGATTTGGTTGCAACCTGTATGTTCGGTTTGGAGCGCCTGGTCGGTCAGGAATTGGATGCCCTGGGTGCCAAACGGACCGAAACCATGGACGGAAGAGTTTATTTTACCGGGGACGAGCGCACGCTGGTCCGTGCCAATCTGCGCCTGAGGTGCGCCGAGCGGGTGTTGATCTTGCTGGGCAGATTTCCTGCCACCTCGTTTGAGGAACTTTTCGAGGGCACCAAAGCCCTTCCCTGGGAGCAGTGGATCGGCAAAGAGGATGCTTTCCCGGTCATTGGACACGCCATCAAAAGCAAACTGTTCTCGGTCCCCGACTGCCAGAAGATCATCAAAAAGGCGATCGTCAGCCGGCTTTCCGCCAAATACGGGCTCAAATGGTTCCCCGAAACGGGCGCGACCTACCGCGTGGAGTTCTTTTTGTTCAAAGATGTTGCCGCGCTGATGATCGATTCCAGCGGAACGGCGCTCCACAAACGCGGCTATCGCCCCGAGGCGGGCGCCGCTCCTTTGCGCGAAACGCTGGCGGCAGGATTGGTGCTTTCCTCCCATCCGCGTGAGGATACGCTGATCTGGGATCCCATGTGCGGCTCGGGCACCATTGCCATTGAGGGGGCAATGATCCATGCCGGCATTGCACCCGGGCTTTCCCGCGGTTTTGCGGCAGAGGCATTTCCGCTGATCCCGCAAGCCGTTTGGAAAGAGGAACGGAACGCCGCAAAAAGCGAAGTCAAACAAGACCTCGGAGAAACGGTATGGGCTTCGGATATTGACCCCGAAGTGCTTGCCGTTGCCAAAGAAAACGCGGCCCGTGCCGGCGTGAAGGGACAAATCCGCTTCTTTTCCGCCGACGCGCGCACCATTCAAAAACCGGATCGCCGCGGCAGCATTATTTGCAACCCGCCCTACGGCGAGCGGCTGATGACTCCCGTCGAAGCCGAGGAACTTTACCGCGCCATGGGTAAGGTTTTTGCAAGGTTTGATCCCTGGCAGATCTACATCATCACCTCGCACCCGACCTTTGAAAAAGCATACGGTCGCCGTGCCGACAAGATCCTGCGGCAGTATAACGGCATGATCCCCTGCTTCCTTTACGAATTTTTCAAACCGAAACGCTGATTTTCTCACGGTGCAAAGCCGCTTGACCAAACGGTCGGGCGGCTTTTCACATTCATATCGGACAGCCGCAGAAGCATAGAATGAAGGACACTTCAAAGGTGAAAGGAGAAAACGATGCGGCATACCCGTTTGCAAATTGATCCCGTTGCCCTTGCCGTTTCAATCGGGCTGTTGCTGACCGAACGGGCGGGAACCGTCTGCGCGCTCGGACTTGCCGTCGCCGTGCACGAGGCGGGACATCTGCTTGCGGCAAAATGGATGAATATTCGGGTAGAAAAGGTTGCATTTGGTCTGCTCGGCGCGCGCATCGGGATCTCTGGAGTGCAATCCTACCAAAAGGAGGCGTTGCTTGCCGCGGCGGGCCCGGCGACCAGTTTTCTTTGCGCCATATTACTGGCTCCGCTTTTCAAAATGCACTTTTTTGCCGCCGCTTGTGCTCTTTCGCTGATTTTGGGATGCCTGAATCTGTTGCCCGTTCAAACCTTCGACGGCGGCAGAGTGTTGCATTGCCTGCTTGCGGGGCGGTTTGGGGAAACCGTTGCCGGGCGGTGGATGCGCTGGATCTCCTTTGGCTTTTTAACGCTTTTGTGGCTCTTTTCGGTCTATCTGCTCCTGCGTGCCGGAAGCGGGATCTCCTGGCTCGGTTTTTCCGCAACTCTTCTCTGTCACTTTTTTGACGGGGAACAGCTCGATTTCTGATTTTTCCAACCCGTCATTTTCAAAGGAAAACAGAGAAAAACGGAGAAAAGCAGAGAAAAGCAAAAGAAATTGTGAGAAAAATCCAAAAGATACAAATTGGTTGCGAATAATTGTGGAAAATAACAAAATTTGATTTTTTTTGAAAAACTATTGCAATTATGATATATATCTGCTACAATATATGCGGAATTTGCGCACAATGTGCCGAAAGCCGAGGAAAAACGGGAACTTTACCCCCGCTTTTCCGGAGAAACCGATGGCGGGTAAAGTCATGCATTTCCATGAATATTTTTTTGTGAAAAAAGGAGTATTTATGTGGAATGAACAAAGATGTTCTGATTCGGCTGAGCGGGATCTCCAAGTCGTTTGACGGGGAGACCGTTCTGGACAACATGGACCTGGAGATCCATGACAAAGAGTTCATCACTCTGTTAGGCCCTTCCGGCTGCGGAAAAACAACTACCCTGCGCATCATTGGCGGATTTGAAGTGCCGGATGCGGGGGATGTTTTCTTTGACGGACAGCGGATCAACGATCTGCCCCCCTACAAGCGGCAGGTCAACACGGTGTTTCAGCGCTATGCCCTGTTCCCGCACCTCAACGTTTACGATAATGTTGCATTTGGTTTGCGGCTTTCCCATCTTCCCAAAGAGGAAGTGGAAAAACGAGTCAAAGAAATGCTGGAAATGACCGGTCTGCGCGGGTTTGATGCGCGCAAGCCGAGCACCCTTTCGGGCGGTCAGCAACAGCGCGTTGCCATTGCAAGGGCGCTGGTCAATCAGCCGCGCGTTCTGCTTTTGGATGAACCGCTCGGCGCGCTGGATCTCAAACTGCGCAAGGATATGCAAAACGAGCTCAAACGCATCCAGCACGCTACCGGCATTACCTTTATTTATGTCACCCACGACCAGGAAGAGGCGCTTTCCATGTCGGATACCGTTGTGGTCATGTCCCGCGGCAAGATCCAACAGATCGGAACGCCCACCGATATTTACAACGAGCCGGTCAACGCTTTTGTTGCCGACTTTATTGGTGAATCCAACATTCTGGACGGCATTATGGTCGCCGATCATAAAGCCAAATTTGCCGGAAAGACCTTTGCCTGTGTGGACGAAGGATTTGACAAAAACGAGCCGGTGGATATCGTGATCCGCCCGGAGGATGTAGATGTTGTTCCCGTCAAGAAAAACGGACTTTCGGGCAAGGTTTCCTCGGTCACCTTTAAGGGCGACTATTACGAGATCATTGTTGACATCAACGGTTTCAAATGGATGATCGAAACTTCGGACTATGTTGCGCCCGAAACGACCATCGGGCTTTCCATCGAGCCGGATGCCATCCATGTGATGAAAAAGTCCGAGTATTCCGGAATGTTTGGTGACTACTCCACCTTCTCGGAGGAAATGGATCACCTTTCCGACCTCGATACCGACGAGGATGCGGAGGAAACGGCGGAATGAAAAAACGACTTTCGCTTTTGGAGCGTATGGCGGCGGTCCCGCACATTGTTTGGGTGGTGCTGTTCATCGTCGGGCCGATGCTGTTTGTCCTGTATTTTGCATTCACCGATAAATACAACCACTTTTCCTTTTCCAATATCGGGCAACTGACAAGTTACTCCCACATTTTTTTCAAGTCCATTCTCTATGCCTTTATTGCAACGGTCATTTGCCTGTTGATCGGCTATCCGCTTGCTTACTATATGGCAAAAGCCAAGCCATCTACCCAGCGGATCCTGATGATTTTGCTCATGCTTCCCATGTGGGTCAGTCTTCTCATCCGCACCTATTCGCTTTTGGTGCTGTTGGATAACGGAGGATTGATCAACTCCCTGCTGCGCGCAATGGGGCGAAAAGAGCCGCTGAAGATCATTGGCACCAAAGGCGCAGTGATCCTGGGAATGATTTTTGACTTTTTGCCCTACATGGTCCTGCCGATCTACACTTCCATTACCAAATTGGATAATCGTTATATCGAGGCGGCGGCAGACCTGGGATGCAACCCGCTGCAAACCATTTTCCGCGTGGTGTTGCCATTGACGGCACCCG
>CAMOHW010000079.1 GCA_946615525.1 uncultured Clostridia bacterium
TGCGCCTTGTCGATCAGCGTCAGCACATCGCCCATGCCGAGGATACGCGACGCCATACGGTCGGGATAAAACGGTTCGATCGCATCCATCTTTTCACCGGTGCCCACAAACTTGATGGGCTTGCCGGTGACATAGCGGATGGAAAGCGCCGCGCCGCCGCGGGTATCGCCATCCAGTTTGGTCAGGATCACACCTGTGATATCCAACAGATCGTTGAAGGTTTCGGCAACATTGACCGATTCCTGACCGATCATGGCGTCCACCGTCAACAAAATCTCGGTGGGTTTTACCGCTTTTTTGATGTTCTCCAACTCTTCCATGAGCGCTTCGTCGATCTGCAAACGTCCGGCGGTGTCGATAAACACCATGTCAAACCCCTTTTGCTCGGCATATTTGACGCCTTGTTTTGCAATTTCGACCGGAGAAACTTTATCACCAAGCGAGAAAACCGGGATCTCCAGTTTTTCGCCAATGATTTCCAACTGTTTGATTGCCGCAGGACGGTAAACGTCGCCCGCTACCAACAGGGGGCGCTTGCCCTGCTTTTTATACATTCCCGCAAGTTTGCCGGCGTGCGTTGTTTTACCGGCGCCCTGCAAACCAACCATCATAACGATCGTTGGCGGTTTGGGGGAGATGGTCAATTTGGATTGGGAACCGCCCATGAGCGCCGTCAACTCCTCATTGACGATTTTCACAACCTGTTGCGCGGGAAGCAAAGATTCCAGCACCGCAGCTCCCACGGCGCGCTCCGAAACGATTTTGATAAAATCGCGCACGACCTTAAAGTTGACGTCGGCTTCCAGAAGTGCAAGTTTGATCTCGCGCATTCCCGCCTTGACATCGGCTTCGGTCAATTTTCCTTTGTTGCGAAAACGCTTGAATGCGTTGCTTAATTTTTCGCCAAGACTTTCAAACAAAGCGTTTTCCCCCTTTCGCGGTCAACGAACCGCCTCTGCAAGTTCTTTTGCCGCCTGGTGTATTTCGCCCTCGGGCGCTTTTTGATCCAACAGTTCCAACAACCTTCCGGCGCACTCCTGCGTTTTGCGGAAACGCTCGGCAAGCCCCAGCTTTTCTTCCAGAAACCGGAGTTCCTCGCCGGCTTTGCCGATCAGTTCGCGCACCGCCTGGCGGCTGATGCCGAGTTCCGCGGCAATTTCGGCAAGCGAAAGATCGTCGTTGTAGTAATAATCCAAAACGGTGCGCTTCCGCTCGGAAAGCACTTCCCCGTAAAAATCGAGCAAGTATCCGATTTTCAGGTCTTTCTCAAACATTTCGCACCTCAAAAAAGCTGTAAAGCAAATCGCTTTACACATATTCTATCATGTTTCGTCTGGTTTGTCAAGCCCTTTTTCGGATTTTTTTCGCTTTGGCAAAAATTGGTCGGATAATCCCATCAATAAATTGGAAAGCGGACGGAATAGAAACGGGAAAACAACTGCGTTACAAACGATTTGCACCACGTAAAACCAAATGCCGCGCCAATAGTAAATGGCAAAACGGTGCCAAAATCCGCTACGAAGACCGGTGAACAACCATATATCTACTAGGCTTGTCAGCACGCCAAACCAAACGGTCAGCAAAACGGCAACCGCCGTAAGCAAAACACGGTTTTTAATGCCCCGCTTTCGCAAAAGCAGAAATACAACGGCTACCAGCGGCCAATAAAGATAATAGGACAGCACCCAGGTATTATATCCGTAAATCAACGGCTCGATGGACACGAACACCACCGTTGAAAGCACACCATACCAACCGAAGCAATAGCCGAACAGCGCGCAAAACAGGGTTACCCCCTCCACATTCGGGATTGATGCCAGCGCAAGTTTAACTGCCTCGATGAGCGCGGCGCAAATTCCAATCAGGGCAACCCGGAAAATGGCGCCGCGCGCAAACGTCTGTTTCATCAATTAGAAAAGATATCTTGCAAGAGTAATGTAATAGACCGCATTCTCTTGAATGGTCATGGTTTTTGCACCCTCACCGGACGTAAAGAGTTTTGTTCCGTTGTAGGTTTTTTCATCTCCATACCCAATGGCAAAATCCTTTTCGACGGAGGTATAAAGCGAAATAAAGGGATCATAGTTCTCGCCCTGTTCCAAAGTAAGAACTTTTGTCAAGAGACCACCGCTTTCCTCATAGGTAACATTCAGATAATCGAAAATTGTAAGCAAGCCGTTATTGATTTTTCCTACTTGATTCAAATCAACAATATAAACTGTCTCCTCCGGTTCTGTTGTAATTACAACGGTGCAATTTTTTGCAACAATTGGAGGATCCTGCTCTTGGCTGCCGGAGTTCTGTTGCTGATTTTGATTTGCAGGAGTAGTTGCAGGGGCCTTGCAGGCAACCAGCGGAAGGAAGACCATGCAAAGGACGAGAACCAGAGTTAAAAGTCTTGCTGCGTTTTTCGTGCGTTTCATTTTCTTTTCTCCTTGTTTTTGAAAAATGAAAAATATATCGAAATTCCGGCACGCAGAAAAAAGCCTCCTTCAAATTTGCATTTGAAAGAGGGAACGCCGAAAAAGCAGACCCCTGCCCTGTGGGTTCCGCTCCTCGCACGATCCGCACTCCCCATTGCCCGGAAATACCGATCCAATTCTAACGACCCGGCAGGTCTTCCGACTTGCGGAGCGAACGCCGCTCCTCATTCGCCTTGGGCGAATTCTTTACGGTAATGACTGTTGCCTCGGATTTGCACCGAAATTTCCCTGTTGATCAGCCGGCTGTCTTTGCTGAACCCGGGGTCGCGTATGAATTTTTTGGTCTTGTAAACTTATTTTAGCATATTTTGCCGCAAAATGCAAGCATTTGGCAAAAATTAGAACAAAATGGTTTTGGGCGCTCCGCCAAACGAAGAAATGGTGGCTTTGCCGGACACCAGCGCGAAAATTTCGGTGTTGCCATCCCCTGCGCGATACATTCCCCGGAGTTCGGGATAAGCGTTCAGCATATGTTCTTGTGCCTCTATGCGCGGGTCTTCCCTGACGGTTGCCTCCACACGGATCCATTTTCCGTCGGCAAAGGCGCAAATTTCAATTTTCGGGTTGGCGTGCATCTGGCGGGAAACGGCTTTGACTTTTCCGGTTTGAATGGTCAATTTGCCGTCAAAAATATCAATGGTCCCAAACGGGCGCACACGCGGCTGATCCCCCTCGACTGTTGCCAGATAGTAGGTTTTGCATGTTTTGAGAAACTCATAGATCTCGTTCATATCCATTCTCCTGTTTGAATTTGCTTTGCGGTTTGAGCATCCTTTGCAATTTGCTCTTTCAGTTTCTCTACGCTTTCAAAGGTTTGCTCCGGGCGTAGGAATTGCAAAAATGCGACTGTGAGGTTTTTTCCGTAAAGGTCGCCGGTATAGCCAATGAGGTAGGTTTCGCAATTAACGGCGGTTTTAGGGGCATCTACCGTTGGGTGATTGCCCACATTGCTGACGCCCCGGTAGTGAACGCCCTCCAAAAGGCAATCGGTGGCGTAAACGCCGTGTTTTGGAATTGCCGCAAGCGGCGGAAAATCCTGGTTGGCGGTTGGAAAGCCGAGTTTGCGCCCCAGTTCCTTGCCGTGTTGGACGGTTCCCGAAAGTGCATAGGGGTACCCCAAGAGCCGAGCGGCTTTGGCAACTTCCCCGTTCCGGATCGCAGCGCGGATGCGCGTAGAGCTGACCGCTTCCCCATCCATTTCAACAGCCGGGCAAACCGTGACCGGTGCTTCCAACAGATGGAAAAGGTCCTGCGCGGTTCCGGCGGCGCCTTTGCCAAATCGATAATTGAACCCGCAAACCGCCGCGACACAATGGCATTCGCCCCGCAGAATGTCCTTTGCAAAGCTTTCGGGCGACAAGGAGCGCAGATCGGCAAAATCAGCGTAAATGACAAACTCCAGACCGGCTTTTGCAAAAAGTTTGCTCCGCTCCCCGGTTGTAGTCAGTTGTTCGAGCGCATTGGAAGAAAGCAGATTAGAAGAAAGTTCCCAAAAGCAGAACGCGCCGCACAAAACACCGGTCCCAAGCTCTAGTTTGACGCGAAGGGCTTCCCGAATGAGCGACTGATGCCCGAGATGGACGCCGTCAAAGTTGCCCAGACAGAGAACGGTCTTTTCCGGAATGGGCATTTCCTTGCCGGTTTGCAAAGAAATACAGGTCAGTTTGACAGGTTGCACGGCGGGGCTCCTCCTTTCGGTTCATTTATAGACGGGTCAGGTTTTCTTTTTGTTCTTTGGTCAGGCGAAAACTATCCTTTGCCTTGCGAATTGCCATTTTGCGAATGGTCGGTTCCAACACTCCTGTGCGGAAATAGGGTAATATTTCATCATATCGTTTGGCAAGCGCGGTTGCAAAATACCAGGCAATGACCATTTGCAGGTAGTATTCGTCGGTTTGAAACGCCGCAAGACGTTCGGGATCGCTCGGCAAAAAGTCCACGTCCAAATACTCGTTCATCAGCGTTTTGATGGCGAATCGGGCAACATAGGTGTGCGGCGAGCAAAGCCAACGGTCAATCTCTTCTCTCAACACCAAACGGTGTTTTTTGAAACACTTTGGAGAAAGCGAATCGCAGGTTGCCCAGTTGTTGACATAGGGTAAAAAGGCATTCAGTGCGTCAATGGTCTGATTATAATCGCCCAACCGCTCAATCAGAAACACGTGCAGATTGTTTTCCTCATAATAGGTATGGGGTAGTGTATTCAAAAAGGTTTCTGCCTCTTTTGTTTTTGCAAATTCTTTTGCAAACGCGCGCAAGGCAGGCGTCCGAATACCGATCACCGTTTCGGGATCGACGGTCGGAATCAAGGGAATGGAAAAGGTGCGGTAGGATTGATCCTGCATGGCAAACAGCTGCGCCCGGAGGTCTTCCATCATTTCCGTCATCTCCCTTCGTCTTGCTCGATACATTTATTTTATCACATTTTCCCTGAAAAAACAATAAAACTTGTTGAAGGTAGAGACTTTGAGGTGAATT
>CAMOHW010000080.1 GCA_946615525.1 uncultured Clostridia bacterium
GACAGACTTTTACAATTTGTGCATAGAAAAAGCGGAGCCGGAAGACCCGGCTCCGCGGTTGTTTGGTTTGTTTTGTTTTAGTTCAGATTGATAAAGGATACGCCGGTAAAGTTCGGGTCGCCTTCAACCATCAGTGCCATCAGGTCAAGCACGTTGCTGGACGAGGTGGAACTGGTTGCCGTGACCTCAATGGTAACGGTATGCGTGGTGTTGGAGAGGCCGGAAGCCACACGGTAGGGCTTGTTGCCGTCCGAACCACCGCGCTGAATGGTGTAGTTTGTAGAGGAACCATCCACAGTTACTTTGATGGTGGAGGACACCGTTCTTGCATAGGTCCAAAGCTGCAGACCCGTTCCGACAAAGGTGAATTTGACCTTTGCACCGGTTTCGCCGGCATTGGGTTTCAGGTAGCCCTTTTCGTCCAGGTTCGTGTCCTCATACAGGTTGAAGCCGGTGGTCTTGCCTTTAGAAGCGTTGAAGAAGTATCTTGCCGTGTAGGAAAGCGGGCTGTAAGAAGCCGAAGGAATGGAGTGCTTAACGTAGCCGTATGGGTTGAGGTTTTTGCTCAACTCGGTGTTCAGGACCGAGGTAATGTAGCCGGCATACTTCGCATGGCCGGCATCCACCGGGTGAACGATGTCGGCAAACAGGTTGGAGTTATCCCATGTGGTGGTGCTGGTAATTTTATATTCCTCGCAGAGCAGTTTGCCAACGTAGATTTCGGTCAGACCGTATGTGGTTGCAACCTGATGCTGCGCGGCAAGGCAGGGATAATTGGTGGAGTCTGTCTTGTTCAATCGCGAGCGGTCGGTGGTGTAAACCATGATGATATCGCAGTAAGGCGAATATTCATACACTGTGCGGATAATGGTTTCAATATACGATTTGACCTCTGCTACCGTAATGCCGTCGTACTGGTCGTTGATGGCAAAGTCGATGAAGAGCAAGTCGGGTTGGATGGTCTTCAATTTCAGGTCGTCAACCAGGCGGTAAGCGCCAAAAACCGATCCGGTGCCGCCGATGGCAGCGTTAACTTCGGTAATGTTGGCTGCCGGGAAGTTGGTTTTCAGCCAACTGGTGGTCAGCGCACGCCAGGAAGTGGTGCTTTGATTGGATGCGCCAACGCCCTTTGTGATAGAACCGCCAAGATAGCCGACATTCAGCTTCTTTGCGGTGGTCAGGCGGGCGTAGGTGTTTTGCAACGCGCTGGAAGCATAACTGCCCGAAGTGGGGCTGAACCAACGGTCAATATCTGCAACCAGCATATCGGTACCAACCTGATTGTATTTGTTAATTACAGTGGTAACAAACGTGGGAATGGAACCGCCCTGATCGGCAATAGTTTGCGCCACCGAGTAGATGGAGCGTTTTTCCTTTTCGGTACTGTTGGAATAGGTATAGTTTGTGCCGCTGGTGTTCAAATAGGCTTTTGTGGCCAGCGTGGTGCCGTAGCTATCCTCCGGAATGCCGGTCAAAACAACGGTAAAGTAGTAATAACTGCCATCATAGGTCAAGCCCGCGGCGGCAACCGAGGTATCCGGCATCAGATTGGTTGCCTGCACCTTTTTAGCGCCGGAAGTGTTATAAACCAATGCTGCATTTTCTTCCATCAGATTTTGCGGAATGATCAGAAAACCAAAGTTGGCGCTTGCACCGGTGCCGGTCACAGCGCTTTTTTTCACGCGGCCGATAAAGCGGATGCCCTGGGTTCCGGAAGTGCGGATCTGCGCACCCAGGACCTCCAGTGTCGGCTCATCTGCCGATACCGAAAAGATTGCAAATGTGCTGATGAGCATCAGCAACGCGAGGAACAAGCTCAAAAATCTCATTTTTTTCATGTGCTGTTTCCTCCTTAGGTATAAATGCCGTTCCAGCCGGAATCCCAGCCGGTGTCGTTGTCCGAAGCGGTCAAAAGATCGACACAATCAACCGGGAAAACCAGGATCTCAGGAGTTTGATACTTTTTCAATTCGTTCATCATTGCATCTTCTCCTTTCTTTTAGAGGGAATTGTAGGTGGTTATGATCGCCTCACCCAGGCGCGTGCCTGCATAAGGGATGACCACCAACTCGCCGGTCTTTTCAGCGGTGGTGCTGAATCCGTAAACAACTGCGTTGACGATATATCCATCAGAGGTATTCTTGCACTTGAGCGCCTTGACCTTTGTGATCATGGTTGTGCTTGCCGCGTCCAGATTAGCGGTAGTCAGTGCTCCACGGAACAGGTCATACATTGTTTTGGTCATAATGTAAACGCCAAAGGTAGCGTCCTGTGTTTCGCCGCCGGCGCAAGAGCTGGAAGCAATGGTTGCCACAAAGCGGATGGCGTTTGCACTGTTTGCGGTGCATTTCTCTGCGTAAATCTCCATGCCTCGACCACTGCGGCGGTGTCAACCGAGTAGTTGCTGCCGAAGCTGCCGAGTTCACCGAGGACAACCTTGGAGGACGCGACCGGATTGCCGTCGGAAACCGAAGTGTAAAGGTAAACGGGGCGATAGGAAACGGTATTTGCAATGTTCAGCGTTACGCCGCTATCCACACCGCCAATGATCTGTCCGCACTCACCCGAGTTGGCTCTTGTCCAAGCCAAGTTGCGGCTGAAATAGATCCTGCCGTCGGAGTAAGAATTGGAAATATTGACGGTAATGGTTCCGCCGGTGCATTTGACATAGCCGATAAATCCGGCGTTCTGGCAATAGTAGCTTGGATCGTTCAGGTTGATGTTTCCGGTAAACTGCGTATTGGTAATGGTAACCGTTTTGGTACCGCCGGAGTTCCCCCAACCGGTGTAGCCGAGAATACCTGCAACCGAGCGGGTCTGACCGCCGGTGTTGATGGTGCCGGAGAAGGTGCAGCCGTTAATGGTAAGATTGGAGCTGTTTGTGTTGTGGATAAAGCCGACCAAACCGCCGGTGTAGTTCATTGCATTGCCGTTTGTCGCCTGCGTGATATAAACCGAAGATTCCACGTTTTGCAGGGTGGTGTCCCCGGATGCACAGTTGACCACCGATGCAATAAAGTTCCGGGCACCGGAGGTGGTGATCCGGCCGGTCAGCGTCAAGTTCTTAATGGTTGCATTGTGTACATAGCCGAACAGCGCGCCGGTCGCGTCGGCGGATACGGCAGAGGTCATGTTGGAAATGGTGTGACCATTGCCGTCAAAGATTCCGCTGAAAGGCGCGGTATTGTAAAGGCCGATTTCAACCCATTCAATGCCGGTCAAGTCAATGTCCGCCGTCAGCTTAAAGGCCTCGCCCGCAAAGCTGGTGCCGCTGTTGACGTCATCACGGAGGGCAAGCAGCTCGCCCACCGTTGCAATATTGGTGACTTCCCCCGTGTATTCCAGCGACTCGGGAACCGAACCAAAGGTGGAAACAATGCTTGCCGGGCAGGGATAGTAGCCGTTGGTCTTATTCCACTTTGCGGCGGTGGTAAAGGAGGCGGTGGTCAACGCATAAATCTCGGTAGCCGTCATTTGCACCGTATTGTTATAAACCGGAGCAACCGCGGGATTTGAGTGGATATAGTTGCGCGGCAGGTAGGCGGAACCCGTCCAGTCTTTTACCCTCAGGTAATAAACGTTGGTCATGGTCAGCGGGCCGCTGTTGCCGCTATCGTCCTGCTTAACGCCGTTGTTTACGTCAGCACAGGTCGAGCCGATGACCATGGCAATCAAACGGTCGCGCCCGGTCCAGTCTTTGTTGGTCTTATCAAAGGTGACCGTACCGGCAGAAACGCAATCCTCAATGGTAACGGTGGTGTGATAGGAGGCGCTACCGACCTGGTAACCCAAGAATCCACCAACCGATGTGGAGTAGGACGGGTCGTTGAGCATGACCTTGCCCTTCCATACCGAGTTGGTAATGGTAAGGTCCTTATTGGTGGTAGAGGACGCCTGGTTGCCCGAATACCCAACAAAGCCGGAAACGCCTTTTGCCTGGTTGCCGCAGTTGATCGCACCATCCGAAACGCAGCTGTCAATGGTCAACCCTACATAGGGCTGGCCGCTGGTGGTTCCGTTTTCCATAAAGCCGACGACCAGACCGGAATAATAGAGGTTGCCCGCTGCATTGATGCGGGTAGAAACAATGCAATTTTGAATATTGACCGTTCCCACAACCGCGTTGGCAAGCGCGCTGATAAAGTTCCGACCGCCGGAGGTGTTGATGGTACCGTCAAGTTTCAGGTTTTTCACCACCGCACCGTTGCCCAGGTAGGCAAAGAGCGCGCCGGTGGTGTCGGCGGAAACCGTGTGGCCGCCAAAGGTGATGGTGTGGCCCTGGCCGTTAAAGGTGCCGCGGAAGGGTTTTGCCGTGCGGGATCCAATGGATGTCCAGCTTATATCAAGGGCAATGTCCCCCGTCAGGTTTACGGTTTTGCCCTCGTAGGTCTTACCGCCGTTAACGTCGGTTGCCAGCGTACTCAGTGCGGCGGCAGTGCCGATTTCAAAGACGTCGGTAACATCGTAAAGGGTTGCTTGCAGAGTGGAAGGAACCGATCCAAAGGTGGAAACAATGCCTGCCGGGCAGGGATACCCTGCGCTGACGTTCCACTTGGAGCTGCTTGCAAAAGCGGAAGCCGGAAGGTCGATCATTTGCGCCTTGGTTTTCAGCGTTGCGCTACCGCTGGTGATCGAGCCGCTGGCAACCACCGGGAAGTCGCCGGTCGCAGCGTTGCGGTTGAACTCGGTGTAGTAGAGGTTGGTCACGTTCAACTCGGCAATACTTTCAATCTTGTCAAACACACCGATCAAACTGCCCGAACCGGTGTTTTTTGCATAGGTTGCTTTACCCATGGAAACCACATTGGAAACGTTGAGGGTCGGCTTTGCAGTTGCATCATTGGTGGTATAGCCACCTCTGAGATAGCCGACGAGCATACCAAACTGCTGGTTCCAATTGTCAACATTGGATTGGAAGGTGCCGTTTGCAACCGAGTTGGAAATGTTGATGGTC
>CAMOHW010000081.1 GCA_946615525.1 uncultured Clostridia bacterium
GCCGCGGCGGCAAGGTTTTGGGCGGTGTCGCCGATGCCGTTCAGTTCTTTGAACCAGAGCTTGGCGTGTTCCTTCTCGTTCTCAGCGGTTTTCAAGAACAGGGCGGCAATTTGCTCATATCCCTCTTTTTTTGCTTTCGAGGCAAAGTAGGTATATTTGTTGCGCGCCTGGGATTCACCTGCAAAAGCGGCTTCCAGGTTCTTTTCGGTTTTTGTTCCCGCATATTTGTTGTTCATTGATTTTTCCTCCTTCATTTTTAGGGGGATCTTGCCCCATAACTCTATTTTAGCATATTTTGGAAGCAAATGCAAGAAAAAAGCGAAAAAACAAATTGTTTTTTTCGGTTTTTCTTGCAATCCGAAAAAGGATATGTTACAATAAAATATATTATTTTGGAAGGAGATCGGCATGGAACCAAAAACCATTGTGATTACCGGCGCGAGCGACGGCATTGGTGCCGAGGCGGCGCGTCAACTCAAAAAGATGGGGCATCAAGTGGTCATTGTCGGGCGTTCGCCGGAGAAGACGGCGCGTGTAGCAAAGGAATTGGAAGCGCCCTATCACATTGCCGATTACAGTCGGCTTTCGGATGTTGTCCGTCTGGCAGAAGAATTGCGGCAATACCCCAAAATTGATGTTCTTGTCAACAATGCCGGCGGCGCGCAGAATAAGCGGACACTGACCGGGGACGGCTTTGAGCGCACCTTTCAAATCAATCTGCTCGCCGGTTTTCTTCTTACCAATTTGCTGTTGGAAAAACTCTGCGAGAGTCGCGCAACAGTAGTGCAAACTTCCAGCATTGCCGCCAACCTGTTCGGCTCCGGTTTCAATGTCAACGATCTGCAAAGCGAGCAGAATTACAAAGCGTTTGAGGCGTATGGCGCCGCAAAATTGGAGGATATTCTGTTTACCCGCGAACTGCAAAAGCGGTATGGCGAACAGGGTATTTGCGCCGTAGCATTTGAACCCGGCGTTGTGCGGACAAACTTTGCCTCGGAGTCCACGCCGTTTGTAAAGTTCATGTATCATTCTCCGTTCAAATATTTGTTTACCATTTCGCCCAAAAGAAGCGCAAAGCGGCTTACCTTCCTTGCCGCCGGAACACCTGGCGCCGATTTTCTTGCCGGCGAGGTATATAGTGGTAAAAAATTGATGAAACTAAAGTTCAGAGATCCCGATGGAACAATTGCAAAAAGCCTTTGGGACTCCTGCCTGAAAATGGTGGAAAAATATCTCTGAAAGGAAGAAAAACCATGTTTGAATACAAAGTGGAAACCTACAAAATCAAAAATGCCGCCGAGGAGATGAATCGTCTTGCCGCCGCCGATTGGAAAGTCATTGCCGTTTCCCCCAATCTGGCAACCGGGTTTGGGATCGTCGTCACCTACGAGCGGAAAATGGAAGAATAAATAAGCAAAGGGGACAGCAAATGAATCCGAATATGACCAAGCGCAACGAACTGCTTGCCGGGAAAGTGATTGCCGGTTTGAAATCCCGCAATATGAGCGGATACTATGCCGCAAACCGGGAAGAGGCCTTGCAAAAGGCACTGGAATTGATTGATGAAACTTCCTCTGTCACCATGGGCGGTTGTATGACCGCCCAGGAGATCGGTTTGGTTGACGCCGTTAAAAACGGAAATTACCGGTTTATTGATCGCGCGGCTTTTTCCGATCCGCGTGAGGCGCTGCTTGCCGCGTATGATGCGGATGTATTTCTCTCCAGTGCCAACGCCATGACCGAGGACGGGATCCTGGTGAATATTGACGGAAACGCAAATCGCGTTTCCGCCATTGCCCAGGGACCCAAGAAGGTGATTTTCCTGGTTGGAATGAACAAGATTTGTCCGGATGTGGACAGTGCCATGAAACGCGCGCGGAATATTGCCGCGCCGGCAAACGCCCAGCGCTTCGAACTTTCCACTCCTTGTTCCAAAACCGGGGCTTGCGCCAACTGCAAATCTCCCGATACCATTTGCTGTCAGTTTCTCATCACGCGCTTTTCCCGTCATCCGGGGCGCATCCATGTCATTTTGATCAACGATACTCTCGGGTTCTGATCCCAAAATCATCTCATTTTCAGGAAAGGAGGATGACCGATGTTTGAAATAGACCCCATTTCATCCAAAGACAAAAAGTTTTTGCAAAAGCACGGGATCCATTTGGAACACATAAAACTTTGCGCGTATTCCGATCGTGACCGCGATCAAAATCCGGCTTCGGTGATACTCCTTGCCAGCGCGCAAACGCTTTATCTTGCGGATCCCCAAAAAGAGATTTTGGAAAGCTACCCGTTTTCAATTCTATCCTCAATACGAATCGAGGAACAACTTTCTACCGGCAGATTGATCGCCGAGAACGAGAGCGGTATCTTCCTGTTGACCGCCTTTACCAACTTCTGCAAGGACTCCATGCTCCTGTTTGTCAAATACATAGAAGTTTTGATGCGGGGAGAGCCGCTCCAAATCGATGACAAAGATCTTCCCGACGCCCGGCGGTGCCCCCGGTGCGGCAAACGCTACCCCGACCGCGACCGACGCCTGTGCCCGCATTGCATGAAAAAAGGAACCTCTTTTAAGCGCTTTTCGGTCTTTTTGTTTCGGTATCGGCTGGATTTGTTCCTGACCTTTCTTTCTCTGGCGGGGCTTACGGCAATGAGCATTCTGGCGCCCTATATTTCCAGCGGATTTTTCTTTGACCAGGTCATTGAGGGAACCGGAAAATTTTACGGGGAGATTCTGTTGGTGCTTGGAATGTTGCTTGCAACCAAACTGTTGCAAATGGGCTCCACCATGCTCAACAACTGGATCACTTCCAAGGTCGCGGCCAATATGGTCTTCGATTTGAAAAAGACCATCTTTTCCGCTATCGAGCGTTTGTCGCTCGGCTTTTTCACCGCACGGCAGACCGGCGGATTGATGACGCAGGTCAATGAGGACTCGGATCGCATTTATCGTTTCTTCTGCGATACCGTGCCGCGCTTTATCATCAATGCGGCGCAGGTCATTGTGCTTACGGTGCTGATGTTCGTTTTGCAACCGATCCTTGCGTTGATCGCGCTGGGGTTGGTAGTTCCTACCTTTATGGTCGTGCGACATTTGTTGTTCCGCAACATCAAAACGCTCCATGCGCGCACCTATTCCAATTCCAAATCGCTCAACGGTTTTCTTGCCGATGTTCTTTCCGGCGCGCGTGTAGTCAAAGCATTTTCGGGCGAAAAAAGCGAGATCGACCGCTTTTCAGTCCGCTCTCATCGGCTTGCGGCAAGTGATCGCAAGCTTGGCGTCTTCAACAGCAGCGTCTGGACGCTCGTAGGACTGATCCCCCTTGCCGGGACCATGTTGGTTTGGGGCTTTGGCGGTTGGATGGTCATGTCCGGCTCCAACGGCATGACTTACGGTAAATTGTTGACCTTTATTGCCTATATGGGAATGATCTATGCGCCGCTCAACTTTTTCTCGGATATGATGAACCAAACGGCGGATTGCAGCAACGCTTTGCAACGCCTGTTTGAAATCATGGACGCGCAACCCGAAGTTTGCGAGGCGGAACACCCAATCGAACTGGGCGACCATATCGGCAAGATCGAGTTTGACAACGTTTGCTTTTCTTATCAAAAGGGAAGAAGAATCATTGATCATGTCAATTTCAGCATCAAAGAGGGAAGCATTCTCGGTATCGTTGGGCATACCGGAGCGGGCAAAAGCACGATCGCCAATCTCCTGATGCGACTATATGACGTTGAGAGTGGCGAGATCCGTATTGACGGCAAATCGGTACGGGAACTTTCCTTCCGTTCCTTGTATCAAAACATTGCAATCGTTTCCCAGGAAACCTACCTGTTTATGGGAACGATTTTGGAGAATATTCGATATGCCAGACCCGAAGCCGATTTTACCGAGGTCGTAGAGGCCGCCAAGTGCGCCGGAGCGCATGAGTTTATTATGCGGTTGCCGGATGGATACCATACCCGTATCGGTTCCGGCTTTCAGGAACTTTCGGGCGGTGAGCGTCAGCGCATTTCCATTGCTCGTGCCATTCTCAAAAATCCGAAAATCCTGATTTTGGATGAAGCCACCGCGGCAATGGATACCGCCACCGAGCGCAAGATCCAGACGGCGCTTGCCAATCTGATCCGGGGCAAGACCACCATTATGATCGCGCATCGACTTTCCACATTGCGTGACGCCGATCGGCTGATCGTCATTGAGCGCGGTAAGATCGCTGAAGAAGGAACGCACGCCGAACTGTTGCAAGTGGAAAACGGCGTTTATAAAAAATTGTTTACCCTACAGGAAGAGGCACTCAAAACTGCAGGGATTTTGGAAGAGACTTAAAAAGGAGGACGCTATGGATACATCCAACATGATACCCGCCGAGGAACTGACCAAAACGGTCTGGCTTACACCGGAGAACGCCTCCTTTTCCCGCAAGAACGGGCTTTTGTGGCTGACATACGGAGGAAAAGAGATCCGTGTTTCGTTGCGTCGCAACTTCCCGTTGGAAAAGCTTTGGGCTTTGATCTCGGTCCTGGACGAAAATGAAGAGGAAGTGGGTATGATCCTTGAACTTTCGCAGTTCGCCGGGGCAGAGGAACTTTTGCGCGCCGAATTGGAGCGGCGGTATTATGCGCCGGTCATTTTGCAGATCCTTTCGCTCAAAGAGCGTTTTGGCTTTTCCGATTGGAGGGTCAAAACCGCAGAGGGCGATATGGAATTTACCTTGCGCGACACCTATAAAAGTTTGATCCGACTGGATGGGAAACGAGTGTTTGTCCTGGATGTGGACGTAATGAAGATGAAGTTAAATTTGAACGTATTAGAAGAATCACTGGTTATTTAGTTGGAACACTTGATCGTTTCAATAATGCAAAACGTAAAGAAGTAGAAGATAGAGTTAAACATG
>CAMOHW010000082.1 GCA_946615525.1 uncultured Clostridia bacterium
GATAGGACCGGCTTGACGCGACTGTAAAAATGATTGGGAAAGGATTTTTCCGCCGTATAATTGTCGTAAGCATCCATCAGTTTCCGGTTCATTTCGGCAATCGTATAGGGCATCATGGTCGAACCGGAATCCAACGTGTCAAGTTCTTCTGTAAGAGAATTGATCTTTTCGGTCAAAAGCAGGGCGGTCTGGTAGAGTTCTTCGCGGGAGACCGGAGCGCGTTCCAACCCCAGCTTTTTGTCAATCGTTGTTCCATGATATCCCGGTGCAAAAGCAAGCACAAACAGAATGGCAATCAGGCAGATCACCGCTCCCACGCGGCTCAAAAACACGCGCAGACCAGCCGTGCTTTTGGAATGGATGATGACAATGCGGTAAATGATCAGCCCGAGCAAAACAGGGCTGAACAGAAGGAGCAGTTCGGCAACCGAAAAAGGAAACAAAACCGTTAGGTAGGAAAGAATCTGACGGAAAATGTTGCTGACCCACCGGTTAAACCAATCGGCAAATGCCGGAATGCGGAGAAACAAAAGGTAGAGGATCAGGCTCGCGGCGGCAATTCCGTAAATCACTTTGCAAAAAAACGAAACTTTTTTCTTCTTTTTTGCAGGGTTCATTTTCCTCTCCTTTCTGTTTTGGTAGATCAAATCATTTTTGAAAAATCAAAGTTCGGGAAAAGCAAGTCAAGCAATTTTGCAAAATCCGGCGGGAACGGTGCGGTCAAGGTCAAAGATTCGCCTGTTGTCGGGTGGGGAAAGGTCAGCGTGTAGGCGTGGAGCGCCTGCCGGGGAATGCGGTCATCCGGGGCGCCGTAAAGGTCGTCGGCAAGAATGGGACAACCGAGAAAGGCAAAGTGAACGCGGAGTTGATGCGTTCGCCCGGTCAGAGGGCGCGCGGAGACCAAAGCACAACCGTTTGCACGCGCCAGAACACGGTATTCGGTTATAGCGGCTTCGGCGTCGGGTGCATCCGGAGAACAAACCTCCCGCACGATAATGCTTTTTGCCGTTCGATGGAGCGGTTTTTCAATTCTGCCGGAGTCCGGCAAGGTGTCGCCGCGCAAAACTGCAAGGTAGGTTTTGCGGATCTTGCCTGTCTGCATGGAGGCGGTCAGGCGCCCGGCGGCAAGTTTATTCCGTGCGATCAAAAGCAGTCCGCTGGTGTCGCGGTCCAATCGGTTGACCGGGCGAAAGACGAAGGGAACTCCCATTTCGCGGTAGCGAAAGGCAAGCGCGTTGGCAACGGTATCGCGGTAGTGGTCGCGCGAAGGGTGCGTGGGCATTTGCGCGGGCTTGTTGGGGACTACAATATCCGCGTCCTCAAACAGGATCGGTAACTCCAACTTTACCGGCTCCAAAAGGGGCTGGTCGGTACTGTCGCAGGTGGCAAGGGAGAGCAGATCACCTGCCTTCAAAACGCGCCGGACGGTCACGCGTTCGCCGTTGAGCAAGATCCCGTCCTCGCGATATTTGAGATACTTGACCATTTTGGAGGAAAGAGAAAGGTTCAGTTTCAAAAAAGCGCCCACCGTTCTTCCGGTGTCCGCTTCGGAAATCCGAAAATCCATGCCTGTCCCTCCTGTTCTGTCATCTTCCATTATTATATCATTGCCGGGGATCGTTTACAAGTGCAAACAGTCCTTTTTTATAAAAAAGACTTGCACAAACGCAAAAAATGTGCTAAACTATCCATAGAAAAAAGGAACGAAAGGAGATGGGGCAATGAAACGCATTTTTCCTATGCTGTTGTGCATTTGCTTGTTGCTTGCCGCTTGCAGCGGAAAAGAAGAAAGCATCCAGGAGCCCGAAACCTTGCCCGATCTTCCGGAATCGGTTTGGCAGGTTGAGCCAACGCTCGACACAACCGATTACGCCGCCGCGCTTTCCTCCGTGTTCACGGTAGCGGAAACCGCGCAAACCGAGTTTGCTTATGACATTGCGGAAGGAAGTGCTACCCTGACCGCATACACCGGGGAGGGAGCGGTCGTTCGCGTTCCCGCGCTCCTGGGTGGCTTTCCGGTTACCAAAATCGCCGAAGGCGTTTTTCAAAACCGGGAGCAACTGAAGGTGTTGATCCTGCCGGCAACGGTGACCGATTTTGGGACTGATTTTTTGAAAAACACCGCGCTGACAGCACTTTGCACCCCGCTTTTGGATGATGCGAATAAATCTTTTTTGAAGTCGATAACCTACCTCAAATTGCTTGCCGATCCTTCCGCAGAGGGATCCTTTGTACTTCCCGCGCACCATTTAGAAAACTGCACCGCGCTGGTTGCCCTGGAATTGCCGGAGGGAAGTGAACTTGGCGATTTTGCCCTTGTCAACTGTAAAAAACTGATGTATCTGAACGCAGATGCGCTGACCAAAGTAGGCGAAAAAGCACTGGAAGGTTGCAGCTCCTTACAATCCCTCAAATTTGGAACGGGGCTTATCCAAATCGGATTTGCCGCTTTGCGCGATTGCAAAAGTCTGATGGATTTGGAGATCCCGTTTGTTGGGATCTCTGCCGCAAAGCAGACCGGAGAGCCGTCCGAACGCACCGACTACCTCGGCTATCTTTTCGGAGCAGAGAAGCCGGCGTTCGCAAAGGGCTTTTATCCGGCGTTCCTCAAAAAAATCACCCTTTTGGAAGGGTGTGCGGAATTGCCCGATTTTGCATTTTACGAATGCACTTCTTTGCAAACCCTCTCGTTGCCTGCCACGCTGACCCGCATTGGCGGGCGCGCGTTGAGCGGTTGCACGGCGTTGACCGAATTGATTTTGCCGGATGCCTGCACCTCGATCGGGGATGCCGCTTGTTCCGGTTGTACCGCGCTTTCCCGCGTGCAAATGCCGGCTGGAATTAGTGTTGGGCAAAACGCTTTTTGGGGTTGTCCGTTAGAAAAATAAAGAAAAAAGAACGGCGAATGCCGTTCTTTTTTTCTCTTATTTGCGAATGATGGTAACGCCTGCCGGAACGATGCCGGTGCTGGAATAAACGATCTCGTTGATCTGCGCGATCTGGGAGGGTTGCAGGTCATCCGCCTTGACAATGATGCTGACGCTATCCCCGTTGAGGACGGCAACGCATTGCTCAAATCCCTTTGCGGTAATCAGCGATTCCATATCCGCCTCTTTGCGGATCTCGTCGGCAATGGTGGCAATTCCGGTCAGGGCCTCGTTTTTGGTTTCTTCTGCGGCCTCGGCGTTATCCACTACCGATTGCAATACTTCCAGGGCTTCGTCGCGGGCGCGCTGGCGGCTGACTTGGGTTGCCGAAAAATAAGCGTCGGTGGTGGTCTTTTCGGTTTGTTCGTTTTCTTTGTTTTCTTCCTGCGTGTCATAGCCCTGGTAGCCGGCGGGTTTCTTGTTTCCGTTTGCAAAGAGCAGCCAGTTGACCAAAACGGCAACGGCAATCAGCAGGACAGAGGCGGTAATAATGGCGTTTCTGCGCCCGAACTTTGCCATCATCCGGCGGAACTTGCCTGGCTTTTTCTCCTCTTGGGGTATTTCTTCGGTCGTGGTCAGTTCGTTCAGTTCTTCTTTCATGGGGGATTCCTCCTGTTTCAAAGTTCCATGTTTGGATTTGTTACACTATATGAACGGTTTGCGGCAATTATGCCGCCCGGAAAAAGGATTTTGATTTTCGGAGCAC
Source organism: uncultured Clostridia bacterium (assembly GCA_946615525.1). Lineage (GTDB taxonomy): Bacteria > Bacillota > Clostridia > Oscillospirales > CAG-272 > UMGS1865. The sequence goes on from CAMOHW010000082.1 coordinate 3,634, forward strand.
GGAGTCATCCGGCTTCCGCAATGCTGATGCGGTTGGAAGGGACCCGAAAAGCCGAACAGAGCAGGGCAGTCAGCGTTCCCCGAATGGCAGGGTCGCCTCCCCCGCGGCAGACAACGCCGATCCCGATGACGTCCGGAGGATTCTGTGAAACGATTAGAGCTTTTGCAGAAGAGCCGCTTCCGATCGTGGCATAAACTTCGATCCCGTTTTTGATCTCGGTGGCGTAAATCGTTTCAAATCCGCCCGAAAGAGTCACCGAAACGCGCACATGACTTACCCCGTCAACCGCCTCGCAAAGTTGGACCATTCGTTGCTCAATATCTTCCCGATAGGATTCGAGTTCCTCTTTTTGGGAAACGGTTATTTGAGATTCCGTTTTTTCTTCGCCCGAAAACCAGCCGCTGCCCAAAAGAAGTAAAAAAATGCCTACTCCGGCGCCCAGCAAAACGAAAAAGAGTTTCTTTTTGCCCGGTTTTGCCGGCTCTTTTTTTTCTTTTTTCTCATCATCTTTCATTCGCTTTTCTCCTTTTAATCAATTGCCGAATCGCAAGAGCAGCCCAACAGTTCGGAAACATAGGATTGTATTGTCTTTGGATTTTTCCATTTTGCACTTCCCGAAAGGATCAGGGTAATGTGTTGCGGCTTTGTCTCGTTTTCTAATTCCGACCAGGAAATGATACAGCGGATCTCGCCTTGCGGAATATCGAATGTTTCTTCCAGGTGCGCCGTCAGAGCGCGGGCAAAATAAGAACGCGCGGCGGAGTCCAAGGCGGTTTGCGATTGTTCGGAAAAGTCAAATTGATATTCGTTTTCGGTTTGTCCCGGAATCTCGTTCCATTTTGTAATCAATCCCGGTATCGGTGCGACGATGATGCAGACCAAAACAAGCGAGGTCAGCAAGCGCAGTGTTTTTCCAAGTCCACCGTCTGGGGAGAGCATTCCGATCAGCGCGGCAAGAAGTGCCGCCCCGAGCAACGAGAGAAAATATGCGTTCATTTTGCACCTCTTTTCAAATCGCCGCGCCGCAATGCACCAGCAGAGTGCAGGCAAGCAGAAGGACCGAGGAGCAAATGGAGGCGGCGGCAAGCAGGTATCCGCAAAGCGAGCCGATTTCTTCTAACAGCTTTTTCTCGGTATTGCAGCCAAGCAGATCGGCAACGCCGGCAGAGATCTGCCAACCGATTCCGAACAACCAAAGTTGCACCAAAATCGGGAACAGCGAGAACAAGATCAAAAACACGGCGCA
>CAMOHW010000083.1 GCA_946615525.1 uncultured Clostridia bacterium
TTTGCAACGCCCTTTTTGTGCGGGGAGATTCGGACGGTGGATTCGGAAAGCCCGGGCACACTGCGTAGCAGTGCCCAAAATGTGCCGGTGGCACATTTTGAAGGGCGCGGACCTATGAGTTGTTCGCACGACTGAACCGACCGGGCAGATAATGACGCCCCACAAAAAGGCGCCACTTTTGCAACGCCCTTTTTGTGCGGGGAGATTCGGACGGTGGATTCGGAAAGCCCGGGCGCATCGCGTATGCGGCGCAAAAAATATGCCGGTGGCATATTTTTTAGGGCGTGGACCTCCGCTTTGTTCGCACCTCCGAATCGACCGGGCAGTGAACTATTTGAGCGAATATTGCCCGTTTTTCTTCACATTTTTGCCGTAAAACCCTTGCTTTTCACATACCAGGTCGCTTTGAAGGCATTTTTTTCTTCATTTTTTTCGCTGGATTTCTTTTTGAATATTCGGATTGGGAAGCGATCGTTGCAACGTTTTTTCTGCAATTTTGGTTCCTTGCAAAAAGATTTTTCGCAAAAACGGCAAAACCTATTTACATTTTCTTTGATTTTGTGTATAATGAATAATTAGAATATCATTTTATAAAGGAGTTTCTCATGACGCTCTTAATTCTTGCCGCAGGGCTTGGCTCTCGCTACGGTGGGCTGAAACAACTGGATCCCATGACCGATTCGGGCAACTTTATTATTGACTTTTCGGTTTATGACGCGATTCGTGCCGGATTTGACCGCGTGGTGTTTTTGATCAAGCGCGAAAACCTGGACCTCTTCCGCGACACCATTGGCAAGCGCATTGAAAAAAAGGTCAAGGTGGAATACGCCTTCCAGGATCTTGACAATCTTCCCAAAGGGCTCACGCTTCCCGAAGGACGCGTTAAGCCCTGGGGCACAGGGCACGCCGTTTATTGCGCCGCCAAGACCATTGGGGATGATCCTTTTGCAGTCATCAATGCAGATGACTTTTATGGAGAGGACACCTTCCGTCATCTTGCCGCCCATCTTTCAAGTGTGAAAACGGCGGAAATACCGGCGCACCACTGCATGGTCGGCTTCCGTTTGGGCAATACGCTTACCGAGAACGGCACCGTTTCCCGCGGAGAGTGCGAGGTCGAGGGCGGAATGCTGAAAAAGGTGACCGAGCGCACCAAAATTGAAAAGCGCGACGGGACAGCCGCCTATCTGACCGCCGAAGGCGACTGGAAAGACCTTCCCTTTTCCACCATTGTTTCTATGAACTGCTGGGGCTTTACCCCCGCCTTGTTTGAAAACCTGGAAGCCGGTTTTCGCGCCTTCTGGCAGGCGAACAGTGCCGACCTTTCCAAATGCGAATACTACCTGCCCAGCGCCGTTCAGGAGCAGAAAGACGCCGGACTTTGCGACATTCGCGTTTACCCCACCTCGTCACAATGGTTGGGCGTTACCTACCCCCAGGATAAGCCGAGCGTAAAAGCCGCGATCGCCGAATTGATCGCGCGCGGCGAATATCCCGAAAATCTTTGGGCTTGACCTGTTCATCATTTCTATCGGAAAGAGGTATAAAAAATGTCTATTCTCATTACCGGCGGTGCCGGCTATATCGGCTCGCATACCGCAGTTGAATTTTTGAACGCCGGCTACGACATTGTTGTTGCCGATAACTTTTGCAATTCCTCGCCCAAGGCGCTGGACCGCATCCGCGAGATCACGGGGAAGGATTTTCCCTCTTACCGTGTAGATCTTTGCGACAAAGAGGCGCTGCGCCGCGTGTTTGTTGAAAATCCCGATCTGGATTCGGTCATTCATTTTGCCGGGCTGAAAGCGGTTGGTGAATCGGTCGCAAAGCCGGAGCTTTACTACCGCAACAACCTGGTCAGCACCCTCAATCTGGTGGCGCTGATGAATGAATACAATGTCAAGCGCATTGTGTTCTCCTCCTCCGCCACCGTTTACGGCAACCCTGCCTCGGTGCCCATCCGCGAAGATTTCCCGCTTTCCACCACCAACCCCTACGGTGAGACCAAACTGATGATTGAGCGCATTTTGAAAGACGTTTGGGTCTCGGACAATGCCTGGAGCGTTTCCATCCTGCGTTATTTCAACCCCATCGGCGCCCACAAGAGCGGCATGATTGGCGAAAATCCGCGCGGCATTCCGAACAACCTGCTCCCCTACATTGCCAAGGTTGGCGCGGGGCAGCTCCCCTATCTTTCGGTCTTTGGCGACGATTACAACACCCCCGACGGTACCGGCGTACGCGACTACATTCATGTGGTCGATCTTGCCAAGGCACACCTCAAGGCGCTGGAGCGCGCCAAAAAGGTGACCGGAACCGAATACTACAACATCGGCACCGGCGTTGGCTACTCGGTTTTGGATATTGTCCGCGCCTACGAGAAGGCCTCGGGGCTGAAAATCAACTACAAGATTGTTGCCCGTCGCCCCGGCGATATTGACGCCTGCTATGCAGATCCTGCCAAAGCCGCAAAGCTGCTTGGCTGGCACGCCGAAAACAACCTGGACGATATGTGCCGCGATCTTGCCAACTGGCAAAAGAAAAACCCCAACGGCTATGAGGATTGAAAACGCCCAAAAGAGAGGATATACAATATGATTACCAAACAGGAATTCGGCATTCTGGAAGCCACCGGACAGCACATCAACAACTACACAATGAAAAACCGCAACGGCATGACCGTTACCATCTCCGAGTTCGGCGGCGCGGTCATTTCCATTCGCGTTCCCGACAAGTTCGGCCGCATCTCCGATATTGCCGGAGGATATGATTCACTGCGCGACTACGTCCTTGCCGACGGTTACCTCGGCGCCCTGGTAGGCAGGACCGCCAACCGCATTGCAGACGGCAAGTTTACGCTGGACGGCAAAGAATACTCGCTTTACTGTAACAACGGCAAAAACTCGCTCCACGGCGGCAAGGTGGGATATTCCTACCGCGTTTGGAACGTTCGCCCGGTGGACGGCGAGGAGCCAAAACTGATCCTGACGCTTCATTCGCCCGACGGCGAGGAGGGCTATCCCGGTAACCTGGACGTTACCGTTACCTATACCCTGCTTTCCAACAACGCACTCGCCATTCACTATGAGGCGGTTACCGATAAGCGCACCCCCGTGGGGCTGACCAACCACACCTATTTCAACCTGGGCGGCTACGCCTCGGGAAAAATTTTTGACCACGTGTTGCAGATCAACGCCGACACCTATCTGCCTACCGACGAAACGCAGATCCCCACCGGTGTTTTCCAGCCCGTAGAAGGAACGCCCTTTGATTTCCGTGAACCAAAGCCCATTGGCAGGGATATTAATACCGATGACGCCGACCTCAACCTTGCCGGCGGCTACGACCACTGCTTCTGCTTTACCGGCGGAGCCACCAAAACGCCCGAACGCCGCATTATGGTCTATGAGCCGAACTCCGGTCGCTGCATGACCGTTTATACCGACCAACCCGCGGTGCAACTTTACACCGGCAACTATATGGACAGCGCCGAGTTCCCGCAAAAGGGCGGCTACCCGCGCCAAAAGCAAACGGCCTTCTGCCTGGAAGCGCAGTCCCTGCCCGATACCGTCAACCGTCCCGAATTCGGCGATATTACCCTCAACCCGGGCGAAACGTACACCCAAACCACCATTTATCAATTCTCCATCATGCAATAAAAAACGAAAGCCCTTTGCAAAAAGGGCTTTTCGCGTGATATTTTGCCCGTGCGGCAGAAAGGCTGGACTTTTTCTTTGGAACTTTCCACCCGTCAAAAACACATTCGCAATTTTTCCATCATTGCCCATATCGACCACGGCAAATCCACCCTTGCCGACCGCATTCTGGAACTGACACAAACCGTCCAGAAGCGCGACATGGAGGACCAACTGCTGGACAACATGGATTTGGAGCGCGAGCGCGGCATTACCATCAAAGCGCGTGCCGTGCGCCTGAACTACACCGCCAAAAACGGCGAGGAATATGTCTTCAACCTGATCGATACTCCCGGTCATGTGGACTTCAACTACGAGGTTTCGCGCTCCCTCAACGCCTGTGAGGGTGCGCTTCTCGTTGTGGACGCCACGCAAGGCATTGAGGCGCAAACCATGGCAAACGCCTACCTCGCTGTGGACGCCAACCTGGAAATTGTACCCGTCATTAACAAAATCGACCTCCCCAGCGCCGATATTGCCCGCTGCCGCGAGGAAATTGAGGATATCATTGGTATTCCCGCCGAGGATTGTCCCGCCGTTTCCGCCAAGACCGGTTTGAACGTAGAGGATGTTCTGGAAGCCGTCGTGCGCGAGATTCCTGCACCCAAAGGCGACGAGAACGCCCCCCTCAAAGCGCTGATTTTTGACTCCTACTACGATAGTTACCTCGGCGTTGTAGTCAACATTCGCGTGGTGGACGGCACTCTGCGCGCCGGCGACCGCATTCGCCTGTGGAGCACCGGAACTGAGTTTGACGTTGTGGAAGTGGGCACCATGGAGCCATTCGGGCTTTCCAAAACCGCCTCCCTTTCGGCAGGAGAGGTTGGATACCTGACCGCCTCCATCAAAAGTGTGGGCGACACCCGCGTGGGTGACACGGTCACTCTTGCCGCCACCCCTTGCGACGCTCCTCTGCCCGGTTTCAAAGCCGTGCAGCCCATGGTGTATGCCGGCATTTATCCCGCTGACGGCGCCCGCTACGGAGATTTGCGCGACGCTTTGGAAAAACTCCGGCTGAACGATGCCTCGCTCCTCTTTGAGCCCGAAACCTCGGTGGCGCTCGGCTTTGGTTTTCGTTGCGGTTTTTTGGGGCTTTTGCACATGGAGATCATCATGGAGCGCCTGGAGCGCGAGTTCAACCTGGACCTGATCACCACCGCGCCAAGCG
>CAMOHW010000084.1 GCA_946615525.1 uncultured Clostridia bacterium
ACGAGGATCTGCTCCGCAAGATGATCTCCATGGACGAGGGCGCCGCTTATCTGGGCGAGTGCGCCCTGGTGCCCTATGACAGTCCTATTCGCGAGTCGGGCATTCTGTTTTACAACACCCTGTTTGACGAAAACGCCGCCTGCCACCTGGCGCTCGGGCATGGATTTACCAATGTCCTCAAAGATTACGACCAATATACCACAGAGGAGTGCTATGCCCGCGGCATCAACGATTCGCAGATCCATGTGGACTTTATGATCGGCACCAAGGATCTTTCCATTACCGGCATTACCAGAGAGGGCAAGCGCGTTTCCGTCTTCAAGGACGGTAACTGGGCGTTTTGAGAGAAACAATGATGAATGTAATTGATCGTTTTTTGAAATATGTGTCCTATGACACGCAATCGGACGAAAACTCCCAAACCTTTCCCAGCACGCCAAAGCAGAAAGTATTGGGGAAAGCACTTGCCGAGGAGTTGATCTCCATTGGCTTGCAGGATGTCCGGTTTGATGATTACGGATATGTGTATGCGGTCCTTCCCGCAACCGGGGGGCAGGAAAATCGTCCGGTTTTGGGTTTTCTTGCCCATATGGATACCTCGCCGAGCGCAAGCGGAGCAGGCGTTCGCGCAAAAGTCGTTTCCTATCCCGGCGGGGTGCTGAAACTTGGAAACGGGGAAGTGCTTGATCCCGCCGTGTTCCCCTCGTTGAACCGCTATATCGGGCAGGAATTGATCGTGACCGACGGAAGCACACTACTGGGCGCCGATGATAAAGCCGGTGTTGCCGAGATCATGACCGCCGTTGCCGAACTTGTCGCCCATCCCGAGATCCCGCATGGGAAAATTGCCGTTGCATTTACGCCGGACGAGGAAGTGGGAGCGGGAATGGATCATTTTTCGGTAGAGCAGTTTGGCGCGCAGTTCGCCTATACGGTGGATGGCGGCGAATTGGGCGAAATTGAATACGAGAACTTTAATGCCGCATCTGCAACTTTGTGCGTGCACGGATTGAATATTCACCCGGGGAGTGCCAAAAACAAAATGAAAAACGCCATCCTGATGGCGCAGGAATGGATTTCCCGTCTGCCCGCAAACGAAACGCCGGCACATACCGAAGGGTATGAGGGCTTTTACCATGTTATGCACATCCGGGGAGATGAAACAGAAACCACCGTTTCGCTCCTCATCCGCGACCACGATATGGCAAAGTTTTTGTCCCGAAAAGCATTTTTGCAGGATTTGACCGCCGCCGAAAACCGCATTTGGGGAGAGGGACGGTTTGAGCTGACATTGCGGGATTCCTATTTTAACATGAAAGAAAAGATCCTACCGCATATGGAATTGATCGAAAACGCAAAAACTGCTATGCAACAAGCGGGGGTAGAGCCGGAGTGTCTGCCCATTCGCGGAGGGACCGATGGCGCCCGCCTTTCCTTTATGGGCGTTCCTTGCCCCAATCTTTCTACCGGAGGCGCCAATTTCCATGGCGTTCACGAGTATATTCCCGTCCGTTCAATGGAAAAGATGGTGGAGGTCCTCATTCGTTTGATGCGGGCAGAATAAAAGAAAAAAAGCGGAACACCTTTTTCGGGTGTTCCGTTTTTTTTACCGGAGATCACAGATCAAAGTCCAGCGTTCTTTCTTTTTTCAAAGCAAGCGCTGCAATAAACAGGTCTGTCGCCGGTGGGTTGGAAGGTCACCTTTGCTTCTCCGCCGCAGTCAGCACAAACAGCGGTGAAGTATTCGCGCGGGCCTCTGGCAGCGTTCTTTCTTGCGTCGCGGCAAGCCTTGCAAGCCTTGGGCTTGTTCTGGAAGCCTTTTTCCGCATAGAACTGCTGTTCGCCGGCGGTGAAAACGAATTCCTTGCCGCAATCTTTGCAAACCAGGACTTCGTCCACAAATTCGGTGGTTTCTTCGGGGGTAGCCGTGACGTTGAGTTCCTCTTCGTACATGTTTTGAACCTCTCTTTTTGTTTGTTACCCCCGACCGGAATTGCACCGGTACCTCGGCTGACGCCGCGTTCACTCTAAACCACGGTGGGCATATTCTGTCTCAACGGGGAGACAGATCGTTTCTGATTTTCCGGCGCGTGCGCGCCAAAGTGTTTTCAATGGATTTGTGGTCTTTTCCCACCGCCTTTGCAATTTCCGAGGCGGTTTGACCGGCAATATAGAGCATCCAGACACGATATTCAAAATCCGAAAGAATTGCGCGTATCCGGTTGCACAGTGCCAGATAAGCTTCCTGATCACGCAGACGTTTTGTAGGATCTTCATCATTCTCCGGCAAGACCACTTCCTCAAAGGGGACCGCGTTTTCGGTCGGGCTGATCATTCGCTTGCGCAAATAATCGTTGAGGCGATTGGAAATACAAACTTTTGCAAAATAGCCAAAAGAAATCCCTTTTTCGGTGTCAAATTGATCCAGCGCGTGTAGGAAGGTGATCGCCGCCTCCTGGGCAAGGTCGTCGCGCTCTTCATCCGGCAAATTGACAGAATAGTGATAGACAAGCGAGTCGATCAGGGGGCGATAGCGCACCAAAAGGGAGGTTCTTGCCGTTTCATCGCCGCTTTTTGCAGTTTGAATCAGCACAGGGTCTTCCCGAAGATTGGATTCTGATTTCACGCTTGTTTCCTTTCTGCCCGACGCGAATCAAAAACAAAAAGCGCCGACGCCGACCGTTTTGCCGCCTTTTTTTGACAACAAAGCAGTAACAACTGTCAACGCAGATCGCAAAAAGCTCAAAACATATAGACCTCTCCCATTACTACAAATGGTCTTATATACATTTTACCACAAAAAAACAATTTGTCAAGCACTATTTTTGTCCGTTTTTAACAAAAAATTAGCAATCTTGGAATTTCTGCACAAAAAAAATCTGTCTAAATCGACAATTTGCCCAATCTCCAAAATTGAAGTTGTGCATTATTGCCATTTTAGACAGATAAAGATTGTGAACTTTTTTTGAATTTTTTTCGCCTTTTTCTTAACAATCGGTATCGGAAAGCGGGTTTTTTACCTTTTTCTTGGGGTCTTGCGTCCCCCAAATATAGTTGACGTCGCCGCTCATCAAAGCGGTCATACCGATCAAAATGACATCCGGATTGGCGTAAATATTCTTGGTCATCTGGCGTGCCTGTTCCTCGGATTCGGTATTGATCGAAACATGGACCACTTCTTTTTCCCGGTTGAAAATGCGGAACTCAACGGTGTAGGATTTGTCAACTTCCAGCCGATGGATCTCACAGTCACATGTCAATCCTTTGTCTTTGCTGAACTTCAAATACCGGTGCGCGGCGGTTGTGCTTTCTTTCAGCATTGCCTCGCGGAACTCACTTTTCAGACCGTCGCCTACTAGAATGCCTTGCTTGGTGATGAAGAACAATTCGTCGCCGTCCAGCCCTTTTCCTACGGGATCGATCAAACCGTCCTCCACCATGTTGTAAAAGGCGTCGGCAAAATCAATGTATTTTACGTGCTCGGTCACTTCCACAATCTCGTTCAACTCCACATACGACATGGGACGATTGATTTGTTTGATGAGGTGCAGCACGAATATTTTAATATCGTTCGGTTTGCAAATAGGAGTTTTCAAGCACTCATTCTCCTTCTTTCAAGATTGTAAGCCCATTTTATCATATTTTCTTTTTTTTTTCAATAGATTGTTTGCATTTTTTGCTTTTTTGTGATATGATTACTATATAAAGGACTGTTTCCGAAAGGAAAATGTTATTACGGGGGGAAAACTGTTTTGGAAATTGCACTATTGGGGTTCGGCATTGTAGGAAGCGGAGCCGCCGAAGTTTTGGAAGAAAACAGAGAGTTGATCAAACGCCGTGTCGGAGAAGAGATCAACGTTCGTTATATATTGGATTTGCGCGAGTTTCCGAACCATCCGCTCGGCAACAGAGTGGTGCATGATATCGCCCCCATTCTTGCCGACGGGGAAGTTCGCATTGTTGCCGAAATGATGGGCGGTGCCCACCCGGCATACGAGTTTACAAAAGCCGCTCTGGAAGCAGGAAAGAGCGTTGTTACCTCCAACAAAGAGGTGGTTGCAACCTTTGGCGCCGAGCTGTTGCAAATTGCCGCGGCGCACAATGTTGATTACCTGTTTGAAGCCAGTGTGGGCGGCGGGATCCCGATCCTTCGCCCCTTGCGTGACGATCTTGCCTCCAACGAGATCCTCTCGGTCAGCGGCATTCTGAACGGGACCACCAATTTTATTCTGACCAAAATGAAGCGTGAGAACGCCGCGTTCACCGACGCGCTCAAAGAAGCCCAGGCGCTCGGATACGCCGAAGCCAATCCCACCGCAGATGTGGAGGGAATTGATGCCGCTCGCAAGATCGTCATTCTGGCGGCGCTTTCGTTTGGCAAACTGCTCTCGCCGGATCAGATCCCGGTGCAGGGCATTTCCGGCATTACGCCGGAGCAAACTGCCGCTTGTTCCGCGCTTGGCTTTTCGCTCAAACTGATCGGGCACACCGAAAAAATCGGCAACAAGATCCTTGCTCTTGTGGCACCTCATGCCGTTCCGGAGTCCAATCCGATCTGCCATGTGGAGGGCGTTTTCAACGGGATCCTGGTCAATGCAAATATGGTGGGCAAAACCTTCTTCTATGGTCCCGGTGCAGGCAAACTGCCAACGGCAAGCGCCATTGTTGCCGATATTCTCAACATTCTGGATGGCGGCATTCGTCTGCCCAAATGGAAATCCGCCGAAACCGCCGATTATGCTGATCCGCAAGAGCGCAGTTGCCGCCGCATTTTCTGCCTCCTCATTTTCTCCTGCTTCATCATACCACAAA
>CAMOHW010000085.1 GCA_946615525.1 uncultured Clostridia bacterium
GTTCTTCCTTCTTTGCTGCGTGGTTGTTCCGGCGGAAGCCACTGGGCAAAAACCGCCTTCGCGCAGTCCTGTGCGCGCTCATTTCCATACCCGTGTGTTTACTTGCTCTTTTTTCTGCGGTTAAAGCAAGTCGGGATCTGCTTTTGTTTTTTGAAAAAATGCTGTTGCCGCCTGGAACCGGCTTGTTTTTTGCGGCATTATTTCTGGTCGCCGCGGTCTTGCTTTCCCGCGGACCGCGCAGGGGAATGGATGTTTTTGCGTTGATCGCTTTTTTCTCCATTCTGGTTTCGGTAACGGTCTTGTTTTTGCTTGGGATCCCGCAGTTCCGCACCGCATACGGCAGGGTAGAGTTGCCGAACGCCCGCGCAATTTGGACCTCTATACCACCGGTATTTTTGGAGTTCGCCTTGCCCATGTTCCCGCTCGGCGTTTATTTGGCATTGGCAAAACCGGGCGCCGGAGAAAATCGATTGCAAAAGCCGCTTGCCCTGGGCGTTTTGACAGGCGGAGGGATCATGCTTCTTTGCGTTTTACAAACGCTTTTGACCTTTGGCGCAGACTATGCCGCAAGTTTGGAATATCCCTATTCGGCGGCAGTGAGGGTGGTTTCTGTGGGCGCGTATGCCTTCCGACCGGAACTGTTCTCCTACCTGCTGGATTTTTCTGCTTGTCTTGTTCGTGTTGCCGTGTGTTTTTCCTGCGTCAAATTCCTTGTGGGTCGTTTTTTGCCGCGTGGAAGAAATTGGACCCCGCCGCTTTCCGGACTGTTTGTTTTTGTTGTTCTATGCCTCTTTTGAACTTTTCCAAACCGTTTTTCGGTTTCTTCGCGGATCTTTCGCCGCAAGAGGAACAGAACAAGCAGATTGATGGAAGTCAAAACCGTAATGGCAAAATCCGAAATGCTCCAAATCGCATTTGGTGCCACCGCGCATCCAATAGGAATGCAGAAAAGAAAAGTTAGGAGATAAGCGGTTCTCAGGCGGGACGATTTTTTGATTGACCATAGTGCCGAGGCACCGTATTCCGCCCAGCAGATTACCGTGGCATATCCAAAGCAGAAAATCGCCGCCGAGAGGAACCATCCGGCGCCGCTCCCGAGTGATGCCGCAAATGCCGCAACCGTCATCATTACCGGCGTTTCGGCATATTCTTTTGCCGCCGGGAAATTAACAAGGATGACAAACGCGGTCAACGAGCAGAGCAAAATGGTATCTACGAACACCTCCACAATTCCCCAAACGCCCTGCGCGGCGGGTGAGGTGGTGTTGGCGCCGGCATGGGCTGTTGGCGCGGTTCCGCACCCCGCCTCATTGGAAAGAAGCCCGCGCATCGTACCGACACGGAGCGCGCGACAGGTCAAAAAGCCGAGGATGCCGCCCGCCGCGCTTGCAGGGGAGAACGCCTCCCGGAATACCGAACTCAGCACTGCCGGAACCGCCTCGCGCCGCAGGATCAGAACGGTGACCGAAAGCACCACAAATCCGAGCGACATGACGGGAACAAGATATTCGGTCAGCGCCGAGATGCCTTTTGCGCCGCGCAGGATGACGGGAGTGGTCAAAAGCACCAAACTTGCGGCAGTGATCCAAACGGGGATCTTCAAAACGCCGGAGAATGCCGAGGATACTGCATTGACCTGGATCACGCAACCCATGGTAAAAGAATTGAGGATCATAAACATTGCAAACAGGAGCGCAAAAAATCCACCTGCCCGTGCCGAAGGTCCAAACGCATGGCGAATATAATAAACTGCACCACCGGTATGTGATCCGTCCGGAAGCGTTTGGCGAAAGCGGACGGCGAGCAGAATCTCGGCATACTTTAAGATCATGGCAAGCAGAGCAGAGAGCCACATCCAAAAAAGCGCGCCTGCACCGCCAATGGCAAGCGCGTTTGCAACGCCCACAATGTTCCCAACGCCAAGCGTTCCGGCAAGCGAGAGGGTCAGCGCACGGAAAGGGGAAACGCCGCCGGGCTGTTTTTCGGTCAAGGCGCCAAGCATTGCGCGCGGGCGAACGAACGGAAGCCCGCGCAAATAGGCAAAGAAAAACAATGCGCTTACCGCCAGCAAAACCGGGATCCCGCCACCGGTCAGGATGCTCCAAAGAATCGACACGCCAAATCTTCCTCCATTCTCATCTGTTTTTATGATTTTATGAATCGGAAGTGCCGAAAAATGACCGAAAAAGGGAAGCGGGCAAAAGAGAGATAATTTCTTTCCAAACAGGGCTTGACAAGAGCAGGCAAATCGGATATAATAAAAAATGTTCCGGGGAAAACGCAGATGTAGCTCAATGGCAGAGCGTCCGCTTCCCAAGCCGAAAACGCGGGTTCGATTCCCGTCATCTGCTCCAAAGGAAAAGGCAGCCAAACGGCTGCCTTTTCCTTTGGAGCAGATGACCCAAGACGCGCACACGGTTTGCCTCGCAAACTGCGGGTTCGCATTTTACGACGAAGCGGTTGCTTGCTTGCAAGGGCAACAGCGAGGAGTAAAAATATTCGCCGCAGGCGAAATACCCGGCAATTTATTTAGGTATTACATCTTTGTAGCATTTTCGTACTAGTATCCCAAAGATATTCGCCATAGGCGAAATGCCTGTTGTTTACAGACAGAGAAACAGCCCATGTCAACCGACATGGGCTGTGCTATTTTTAATCATTCAGTGAAAATTCCATTTTGACCGGATTGTGGTCGGAGTAGGCAAAACCGGTGTCAATGACTTCGGTCGTTTTCACGGTTACATTATCGGTTACCATAAAGCCGTCGATGGTGACAACATATTGCCCTTCGTGATAAGCGGAATCGGCGTTGCGGCAACTGGGAACGGGGTTTTCTTCATCGAGCGGGGCAAACAGGGAGATGTGCGTTTCGTCAAAAGTGCCTTCCGGAATGGGTTGCGCCCAGGTGTATTCTTTATCCGATTTTCCAAAGTAATCGGAAGAGTTGCCCAGAATATCCTTGTTGAAATCTCCCGCGGCAATGCAGTAGTTGCCTTTTTGATATTCGCTTTCCATATCGGCAATCATCTTTTTGAGTTGCTCGTTGGCAATGGTACCGTCCGAGGTATATGCCGAAAGGTGGAAGTTGTAAAGCACCAGTTCTTTTCCGTTTGCAACTTGAACGCGCGATTTGGAATAGCAACGGTCCAGGTCCAAAAGTTTGCTAACGCCGCTTTCAATCGGCAGCTCCACGCGCTCGGCTGCGGTGATCTCGGCTTTGGAGAAGGTCATAATGCCGGATTTGGATGCGCCGTGCGGGCAGGTGACGGGGTAAAAGAGGTAGGGCGAATCGTAGTTTTGCGCAAATACATTGCTGTATCCTTCAAACGAAGGTGTCAGATAATCGCGCTCGTCCAATTTGTAACTGCGGGTGGAACCGATGTCCACTTCTTGCACAAAGCAAAAGTCTTCGTTCTGGTCAAGCAGTTCGGCAATTTTTTTCAGGTTGGCGTCCAGACGTTCCTTCGACCACGCGCGGGACTCTTTTCCACCATCCATGAAAAAGCCATAGTCACTTTCGTAAGCACCAAACCCAATATTATAGGAGAGGAGTGTATAGGTCGTTTGTGTTTCTACCGTTTTGAACTCGGCTTCTCCGGCGGGGGTCAGGATCATATCGCCCAAACGGTGGAAAGCGATAAACACATAGGCAAAGTAGGAGCCGACGACCAGCACAATGGCAAGAAGGATGGATCCGACAATGATCAGCGCTTTTTTCATAGTTCCTCCAAAAATATTAAAATTGATATTGCCCTTCTATTCTACCACAACAAGGCCGATTTTGCAAGTCTGTTTGAAAAATGCTCCCGGTAGTTGACATTTTTAACATTTTTCGTTATAATAAAAGTGCAATTTATTTTTGAGGAGAAATGACTATGGAAGAACAAATCATTCGCATTCAAATCAAAACCAAAGGCGAGGTTTGCGAAATGAGCGATGCGCAAATTAAGGAATGGTATGAATCGCATATTGCCAAATTGTTTGACCCTGCCTACGGTACCCCCGAAATTACCGTGGACGTGAAACGGACGAAAGCATGATGTTTGATCCCAAACCAACGCGCTACCCGTTTCCCCAATACACCGACCAGCATTATCTGGTCGTCAAAAAGGATAACGGCTTGGTGTTTGATAAGAACTATCCCTATATTGACCGTTCGCGCGCGTTCCGTTTCAAGCAATTCTGGGTCCGCCTTCTTTTGCGGCTCATCGTGTTTCCGCTTGCTGTGGTGCGCCTGGGGTTGCGCGTGCGCGGCAAAAAGATTTTGAAACAGAATAAGGAATTGCTCAAAAAAGGCGTTGTTTCCTGCGCCAACCATGTGCATATGTGGGATTATATCTCCGTCATGAAAGCCATTTCTCCCCATCGCCCCAACATTTTGGCGTGGGCAAGGAATTTGCGCGGCGAGAACGCGTTTCTCATTCGCATGACAGGCGGCATCCCCATTCCGGAAGGGGATGCGGGCGCAACGCTTGCGTTTGTCCGCGCCGTTCAGGGGCATTTGGCGCGCGGCGGCTGGCTCCATATTTGCGCCGAGGGAAGTATGTGGGAGTATTATGTCCCCATTCGCCCCTTCAAAAGCGGCGTCGGCTTTTTTGCCGTGCTTTGCGAAAAACCGGTTTTGCCAATGGCGTTCTCCTATCGGAAGCCAAACTGGATCCGCCGTGTCATCTTCCGGCAAACCGCTTGCCTGACCCTGACCATCGGGGAGCCGATTTTTGCCGATCCCTCGCTTCCCAATTCCGAGCGCATCGAGGATCTGACCCGGCGTTGCCATGCGGCGGTGTGCCGCCTTGCCGGG
>CAMOHW010000086.1 GCA_946615525.1 uncultured Clostridia bacterium
CCGATAACTAATCCTTAGGAGGGACTTGTTATATCCATTTAACTAAGAGGGCGGAAAGTTCCATTTATTTCTTTCTGCTAAAAACGCCTTTTATCCGAAAAGACAAAAGGCGTTTTTTGAGATCGACCGGAGTTTGCTCAATTCATTGAACCGTGATCCGGCGAATCGCTTTTGGTGGAAACAGGGAGACTCGAACTCTCGACCTCACGGATGTGAACCGTGCGCTCTAACCAACTGAGCTATGCTTCCAAAAAACGATTTTGCGGAACAGATGAATTATAACATAAGAAACCGGGAATGTCAAGCACTTTTTGAAAAAATACTTGCTTTTTCCCCGGCGGTATGCTATAATACAAGCAAACTTGTTTCCGTAGCTCAGCTGGATAGAGCAACCGCCTCCTAAGCGGTAGGTCGGGCGTTCGAATCGCCTCGGGAACGCCAAAAAACGACCGGATCCCATAGCGGGATCCGGTCGTTTTTTTGTTGCTTTTTTTCGAACCGGATTATCCTTTTTGTTGTGATCGATAGCGGCGTTTTTTTTAGGGCGAGGTATTCGTTTGCTGTGCATTGGAGAAAAGTGTCAAATAACGCAGAAAGAATATCATAATTTCTCCGAAAAAAGTGAATGTAAACTCTTGACTTTGAGAAAACTATGTGATACAATATAATTGTAATTGTATTATAAGGCGAAGTATGCAATTCGATATAATTACTGCAAAGGAGATTTTATGAAAAAGACAGTCGTTTTTTTGGTTTCTGTTTTCTTGTTGCTTTCCGTTCTTTCTTCGGCAAGCACGGTTTTTGCAACTGATTTGTCTGACAATATCGTTTTGCAGTTGACCGAAACTCATACGGATAATGAGATCGTCATCAATGTAAACCTGGTCACCAACACCGGGATTTCGGCAATGACGCTGGAATTGGTGTTTGACAATACCGCTTTTGAATTTCAGGGCTACCAACAAGGCACTGCGCTCGGAAAACTGGACTTGATCAGTACCGACCTATCCGGGGATCCGACCTTGCCCGTCAAGTTCAACTGGTTCAACCAGAATCCGGAAGTGGACAATGATTTTTCAACCGGGCATCTGTTGCAGCTGCACTTCGCATTGAAACCCGACAGCCGGAGCGGGGAATACGAGATCGGATTTAAATACGATCCGGAAAGCGATATCGTTTACAACAATGTGAATACGAAGTCCGCGGCGATCGGCAAAGCGGTCGTAAACATTGAAACGAATCAGATCCGGGAAATTGAAATCCAAAATGCCAAAACCACGAGCGGGCGCGCCACTGTATTTTTGATCGTTGGTATCTCGGTAGCGGTTGCCGCGGCTTTGGGCGCAGTCATAACGGTCCTCGTTATCAGAACAAGAAAAAAGAAAGGGAAAAAGGAAAATTGGCTAAAGTTATAAAGTTGCATACTCATCAGAGGCTGCCACGACTTTTTTCGCTTTTGGCCCTGTTTTTACTGATCGTAACATTGTTGCTCGGTCAGTATCCTGCTTATGCCGATCCGCCCAACGCTCTGCTTTCCTCGCAGGATCAAACGATCCATCGCGGGCAGACGTTTGAGGTTGATATTGACATATCGGACAACACAGGACTTTTAACATTGTTCCTCACTGTCAAGTTTGACCATAGCGTTTTCAAACTGATAGATGTTCAGCAGATCAGGCAGGCGCTTGGCGAATTGAACCTGGAACACTCGGGCAGCGGTTACGATTATATCGACGAAAAAACGGGCGGCTTCAACCTGTTTTGGGATGGTAGTAGAGCAGACTCGAGCAACGGCACGATCGCTCGGCTGACCTTCCAAAGTTCACTGACCGCACCGATAGGGACCTATCCGATCGACCTTGTGTTGGGAGATCAAAATACCACGGTTTCCTACAATGTTCCCGCTACGGTGCAGGTCACAAGTCCGAAAATCACCTTGACCGAAGGCGCATATGTTGTTGTGTGGCACGATTGGGACGGTATTGCGATCGAAAACACGAACATTACGGGGCACCCTTACAACACTCTTACAAGGGGCTATGAATACAACAGTGATGACGACTTGAATCCCGAAACGGATTTTCCGGACGATCCCGTAAGAGCCGAAGACAGTATGTACACCTACACATTCTCCGGTTGGGAAGGCGCGGTCTGGCGCGGGGAAGCCCCCAGCGGTTCGGCGGTGATCTATTATATCGCCAAATATACTTATACCCCCAAAGTTTATAACGTTTGGTATTATGTGGACGGTCTTGGGGAGGGCAACGAACCGGACGGAGAGATCACCGAAGGATCGGAATTGTACACGGCAAAATCCACCGCATACAATGCGATCATCAACGATACGGATATTCCGCACAAACCGGACTACACCTTCTACGGCTGGTTTACCGATCCCGGCTTTACGCACAGATTGGTCTCACCTCTGATGCCGGCGACGGATGTCAAGCTATACGGCTACTTTAAATACAACATTCGGGAAACCGATATTCCCGTTATTCAGTTGGTTTATCGCGAAACGGTCACGAACGGTGAGCTGGAAAATATCGCATATGTTGATGTCAACATTACCAAGAATTACGGGTTGAGTAGTTTGTTTATCACGCTATCGGATTACGACACCGAGAACTTGACTTTTTGCGGCTTTGAAAAAGGCGAGATCTTCAAACAAATGTCGTTTTATACAACCAATTACGAAGATGGCGCTTACCCAGAGAACTTCAGCTTTTCCTGGAACAATTCCCGGAAGAATTCGTATGAGACCGGTCAATTGCTTGTTTTGAAGTTCAAAATCAATCCAAATGCAAGTCCGGGTGCATACAAAGTGGAAATGACCTCGGAAAATCAACATACGACCTACATCAAGGATATGGAAGAATGGTATTCCAATGTTGAGTTTATCAACACGAAAATACCGATCGGCGAAACCAATTATTGGAAAGAAACCGTTCCCTCAACGGATGTTACCATTGAAATTGAATCTTCCACGTATGTTCCTTATAATATTGAGTTGATCGTCAAATCCGAAAAAATCGAAGATATAATTAATGATGAAATCTTAAACGATTTTTTGAATGACAATTTAACGGTTCAAGGTTTGTTCGATATTTATTTCCAGCGAAACGCAACCAAACTTACGCAGGAACAATATATAGAATTGTTTGGAGACCAAAAGGTTGTTGTTAAGATCAAACTTACGGCAATGCAACTCCGATGTAAAAAACTTGATATTTATTATGTAGATGACGATGGAACTTTGACCTTATATGAATCCTCGATACAAAACGGATATTTGGTATTTGAAACCAATCATTTCTCGCATTGGGCGCTGGTCGGCGACTACGAGTTGGTCAATGTGGAAACGGTGAATGCCAAATTGCTGAAAATCTCGTTGATCCTGTTCGGTATTTCTGCAAGCGCGTTGATCGCGATTGCATTCGTCAGAAACAGAAAAAAACAATCCTTGTCCCATAATTCAAACGAACCCGAAGGAGGTAACCAAAACTGACTATGAATTTGACAATAGGATCTATGGATCTTACGTCGCTGTGTTCCAATCCGGAAAAATGTTTATGCTGGTTGATCATCCTGCTGGACATTCTCGCGATCTTCTATCTGGTCTTTGTTTCCTTTTATAAGGTAACAAGACTGGTCAGCATGATCGGTTGGATCTGGATCGGCGTATTGCTCACCGCGGACATCATCATTCTTGCCATTCACCCGTGCATTCTGACGCTGCTTTGCATTTTGTTCACCATTATGATTATGGCAGCCATCCTTTCGGTCGTGCTACCGGGTGCAGGGGCAACCGGGGCGGCGTCCGGAGAGAAAAAAAGCACTCCCAAGCCCAAGAGCCAGGAAAATTACGGCAGTTATGTGGTCAGAGAGATCAACGCAGACAAGTATTGCTTTGAACTTTATGATCGGCAAAACGACTTCCTGGTCAGATCCTTCCATTGCTATCAAACAATCGGTGATACAAAGCAAGCGATCGCCGTGTCCCGGGAAAGTGGGCAGGTAGCAGATCTGGAAGACAGGACCGTAAGTTGGATCAAAGAAGTAAACCACCCGAAATTCGAGATGTTCAAGAAAGACGGGAAATATTATTTCAGATTGTCTTTGAACAGCAAGTTCATCATTTTCCTTTCAAAAGCGTTCAACACATTGTCGGAATGCAAAAGACAACTTGATAAAACAATGATCGCCGTTGCCTCTTCGTCAGTATACATCTGTGTTGACCGGCTTTCGGATTCCGAGGCCAAGCAATATGAAAACATGAAAGCAATCGGCACCGCAGAGGATGCAGTCATTTCGGTTGCAAACATGGTCACTGAGGTACCGACCGAACCGGAGAAACCCCAAGTAAAACCAGAAAGCAGAACAATTATGATCCAGGAAAACGAAAACAAGCCCCTTTGGGAACTTTACAACACCCTGTCTTCCGAGCAAAAGGATTTCTTTAACGGCTTGAGAAAAGCCGCACAGGAAAAAGCGGAAGCAAAAGAATTCGAATATCCGGATCAACTCTGTTATAAGATCGATCGGAGTTATCTGTTGCGCATCAGGATCCGTTGGAATACGGTCGAAGCGGTATTTACACTGATCGATCCGGTGTTCAAACAGATGCAAAACGCTGTGATCCGAGTTGCGAACGTTACCTATTATTCTTTGGCTCTTGAAACGCTGAACAAAAAATATGCTTCGTTGATGGCACAAAAAAGCGAACAAGAAAATCAGACCAAATAATAAGATATTCTAATCCAAGTTACATATAATTTATTGAAACAATATTA
>CAMOHW010000087.1 GCA_946615525.1 uncultured Clostridia bacterium
AGAATCCATACGCGTTCCCCTGCTCAATTCGCTACCCATTGCAGGCGTGGATGGCACGCTGGAAAAACGCATGAAAAAGACTGCAGCAGAGGGAAATGTGCGTGCCAAGACGGGCACCGTGGAAGGAGTATCCTCCCTCTCTGGCTATTGCACTACACCCGAACAGCATGTGCTTGTCTTCAGTATCATCAATCAAGGCATTCCGCGTGCTGCAGTCGGGCGCGACTGGCAAGACAAGGTTTGCGAAGTGCTTTGCGCCCCATAAATATGAATTTGTGAAATTGTAAAATAGTAAAACTATCATGACTTATAAACTGATTGTCCTGGATGTGGACGGCAACCGATTTGTCATTCCGGATGTGACCGCACTGGACCGCAAGAGCTACCGAAAAATCGAACTGTATCTGTGAGGGCGGCAATGGGGAAGTATGGAAAGCCGCCAAAGCGGCAACAAGAAAACCGTCCGCCCTCTTTGCCAAAGGAGCCGGGGGAACTTGCACGGTTTGTGGGGACTTTGGATCGTATCGAGCCGCAACGGCGAGCCAATACAACGGTCATTTGCACCGAACGGGAACTGATCATAGCGCAGGAAGAAGCGACTGAGCGGCTCTCTTTGCAGGACATTTCCGAAGTGCGCGTGGAGAGCGGCGTTGGATGCGTCTTTTTGGAATATCTCTGCAAAAACGGCGAGAGTGGATTGCTTGCCCGTGCAGATGAACGCGCAAAAGAAGAGTGCGCCAATTTTGTTGTAACCGTCAACAAGTTTTTGCGCGAAGGCGCCGGGAGCGAAGCGCTGAATGAAAAACCGGAGTGGAAAAGGAAACGCACGTCCGCCCGCAACACCATCAAGCGCCTGCTGATGACTGCGCGACCGGAATGGGGATATTTGCTGATCGTATTCTTTTTGTTTGCGGTGGCGACAGGGATCGGCGTTGTGCTGCCCTACCTCAATCGTGTTCTGACCGATGACTACATTCGGCAGGGCAACCGACCGGAACTTTTGTATGGATTGATCGGTATGGCGGCCGCCATTTTCGGCGTGTATGTTTTGCGCGCGCTGGTTTGGATCGTCCGCGGCGTTCTCATTGCCATTGCCGGAAACAGATTGGTCGTCCGTTTGCGGGAGATCGTGTTTCGCAAGATCCAGTCGCTTTCCATTGCCGGCATCTCGCAAAATACCACCGGCGAATTGATGAAGCGCGTGAACAGCGACACCAATCAGATCCGCAGTTTTTTGGTCAATCAAATGCCGCCTGTGTTGGAGCAGGTTTTGCTGCTCTTTATCATTTCGGCAATCCTGTTTTTCTATGATTGGCGACTGGCACTTTTCATCCTGGTCCCCGCGCCTTTTGTAGTCATGGCAATGCGCACATTCTGGAAGTTCATGCACGGGCTGTTCCGCCGTCGCAGAGAATTGAACGCGCAGGGAAGCACCATTTTGCACGATACTTTTTCGGGGATCCGCGTTGTCAAATCCTATGGAATGGAAAAGCGGGAGGAGGAACGCTTTGTCGCTATGGCGGCAAAGGAGCGCGACGCCGAATTGCGTCAGGAAAAAATCTGGGCAATCATCATGCCCATCCTCAATTTTCTGGTCGGTGCCGGCGAGTTCGTTCTTTTATATTTTGTCGGCAATCAAATGCTGGTAGAAAAAATGACGGCGGGACAAATGGCACAGTTTTCTGCCTATTCCGGCATGATCTATGCGCCGCTTTCCATGCTCATGCGCCTTCCGCAACAACTGATGTCGGCAACAACTTCGATCTCCAGGGTTTATGATCTTTTGGATCAGCCCGAAGAAATTCTGGATACTTCCAAACCGCAAAGTCCGAGTTGGGAGGGCAATATCACTCTAGAGAATGTCCGGTTCGGTTACAATCATACGGAGGAGGTTTTGCGGGGCATTGATCTACAGGTTCGGGCAGGGGAGTTCATCGGCCTGGTCGGCAGATCGGGCGTTGGCAAAACGACCATGATCAACCTGATCATGCGGATGTATGATGTGGAAGAAGGCAGGATCCTGATCGATGGTGTTGATATTCGGGAGATTCCGCAGGAGGAACTGCGCTCTCACATTGGCGTGGTGTTGCAGGAGAACTTTTTGTTTGCCGGTTCCGTGGCGCAAAACATTGCCTACGCAAAGCCCGGTGCCGGGTACGAGGAGATCATTCGCGCAGCAAAACTTGCCGGTGCGCATGAGTTCATTATTCGCCTGCCGGACGGCTACAATACTTATATCGGGGAGAAAGGATACACCCTTTCAGGCGGTGAACGCCAGCGCATTTCCATTGCCCGTGCGCTTCTGCATGATCCCAAAATCATCCTTTTGGACGAGGCGACTTCCTCTTTGGATACCGAAACCGAAAAGAAGATCCAGGAGGCGCTCAAGATCCTCTGCCGCGGCAGAACCACCATTGCCATAGCGCACCGACTTTCCACTTTGCGGAACGCGACCAAACTGGTTGTTTTGGATCAAGGAAAGATCGCCGAGAGCGGAACGCACGAGGAACTGATGGCAAAAGAAGGTATTTATTGCAACCTGGTCCTTTCCCAGCGGGAAATGTCCAAAATGCAATCCTGAAAAAAGCGGGAGCAAAGTTGCTCCCGCTTTTTCATTCTTTATAAACCTGAAAATATGCCTGTTTGTAACCGCAAACAGGGCAGGTTTCGGGTGCGCTTTCGCCTGTTGCCAAATGCCCGCAACTGCGGCACTGCCAAACCGTTTCGCTCTTTTTTTGAAAGACCTCACCGTTTTCCAGCGTTGTTAAGAGCGTGCGGTAACACGCCTCGTGCTGCTTTTCAATTTCGCCCACCAGGCGGAACTTTTCGGCAAGATCGGAGAATCCGTCCCGCTCGGCAATTCTGGCAAAGTTGTCATACATCTCTTCCCATTCGTATTTTTCCCCTTGTGCCGCGCTGGAAAGGTTTTTCCCGGTTGTCGGGTTGCCGCCCAGTTCTTTGAACCACATTTCGGCATGCTCGCGTTCATTGTCGGCAATTTTCAAAAAGATGTCGGCAATTTGTTCGTAGCCCTCGTTTTTTGCCTTGTAGGAGTAAAAGGTGTATTTGTTCCGCGCCTGCGATTCGGCGGCAAAGGCCGCCAACAGGGCTTGTTCGGTTTCGGTTCCGGCATAGGTGTTTGCAGGGACCGAAACGCTTTTTCCGTTCTCTTTGGGCTGATAGACATTAAAAACAACATCCTCACCCATAGGAACTTCGTTTTTTTGCTGATTTGCTTTTGTTTCATCCATAAAAAATGCTCTCCTTTTTTGGTTTCATCATAGAAGACATGATGTAACGACCAAAGTCCGGAGAGCGTTTTTTTATGTGATGTCAGCGAGGGATCAAAGCAAGGCGAGCAGTTCTTCCTTCGGGCAATACCCAACCGAGGTGTTGGTCACCTCGCCGTTTTTGAAGATCATCACCGTGGGAATGCTCATAATGCCAAACCGCATGGCAAGTTCTTCTTCCTCATCTACATTCACTTTTCCAACTTTCACCTTGCCGTCCATTTCTTCGGCAAATTCGGCAACCACCGGAGCAAGCATCCGGCAGGGACCGCACCAGGAAGCCCAAAAGTCCAAAAGTACGGGGATGGGAGAACCCAATACTTCCTCCTCAAAATTGTCTGTTGTGATCTTGATTTCAGCCATAGTATTTGTTCCTTTCCGTTTTGTTTTTCAAGTTGATTTTACCATATCTTTCCCGAACTGTCAAGACTTTATGCTTTTGGTTTGCGCTTTTTCAGGGCAAGCAGCAGGAAAAAGGATACCATATAAGCGATCGAAGGGATCACAATGGCGAAAATAACCGATTGCCACCAGGGTTGCTCGTAGATGTATAGGAACGGGTAGGGACCGTGCAACAGTCTTGCCGCATTCAAAGGAAGGACAACGGCGGCATAGAGCAAGGTGGGAATCAAGGCGAACAGCGTTGCATACTTGAACTTCGGCGTGTCCTCAAATAGAAAGAGCGAAAGGAAGGAGAGGACCGGGCAAAGCAGGTGTTCAAAGGTCTGCGCGCCGCTCAGAAGCCCAATTCGATAACCGTTTAGCCCATAGGGCGGGCACAGGATGAAGATCACCACCAAAAAGGTGACCGAGAGCAGGCAGGTCGCCATGTAGCGCAATAGGATCAACCAATCCGGCAGTGGTTTGTCATGTCCGCCGCGCAGAGCGAACACCAAAAACAAAATTGCAACGATCATGGCAAAATAGTTGCTGTCCTGCGTGTAGTATTGAAATTGCGAAGCTCCGATCTCGATGGTGCAAATCAATCCGGACACCAGTTCCAGCGCAATGATGATTGCATTACAAAGCACGGCGCAAATGCGTTTTTCCCGTTTAGTCAAGCCCTTCATTTTTTCCTCCTATGATAGATAGATCGTTGGTTTCTATTTTCATTCTATCATAAAGGAAGGCGTTTTGCAAGCTTTTTTCAGCCGGAGATCGTTTGAAAATCGGAAATGGTGTAAAACAGATCGGAACCGATCACCGCGCGGGGGATTCCGTCCTTTTGCAAAATCAGTTTTACTCCATCGGTATAGGTCAAAAGTTTCTCGCCGTTCTGTTCTTCAATTGCGGAAAGCTCGGCGGGGGAAAGAAGCAAATCGAGCGGAGCTAAGAAGCCGGCGGCTTCGGGCTGATTTTTTGCAACAAAGTTGCCCTGTCGGACTTCAATGCCGCTGCTTGTTTCTGTCACCGTCAAACCGGCAAGCGCCTTTGGCGCGGTATAGCGAATGGTTCGTTCCCCGGCGCTCACCGGGAGTTGGGGGCAAAATG
>CAMOHW010000088.1 GCA_946615525.1 uncultured Clostridia bacterium
CCGCCATTTGCAAACCGATCACCGTTTGCGAATGTCTTGCGCCGACCTTTTGCGGCGTTGCGTGAATGATTGCGGGATAGATGGGCGCGCACCCCAAACCGACCAGAACCAGCGCGGCAAGCGCAGTCCATACCGGCAAAGCGCGAATGGTCAAAAGCAAAACGCCGAGTGCAATGATACCCGAACCAATGCGGATCATATTGGCGTCGCCAAGTTTGTCGGCAACAAAGCCGGAAAGAAAGCGCCCCACGGTAATGCCAATGAAAAACAACGAGGCAAACGCCGCCGCGCGTTCCTCGGTGATCTCACGCGTTCCCACAAGGAAGGAAGCCGACCAAAGCATACAGGTCGCCTCCACGGCACTGTAACAGAAAAATCCGAGCAGAACTGCCGGAACACCGGGAATATCCAGCGCGCGGCGAATGCTGATGGATTGCAATTTTTCCTCTGCTTTCTTTTTTTCGGTTTGGTGCGCCCGCCAAAGCGGCAGGGCGCAAAACAAAACAGCAACAATGCCAAACTGCACATAGGAAACCACGCGGTAACCGGTCTGCCAGGCAGCGTGCGTCAAAGCAATGCTCATCACATAGGGACTGACAATGGTGCCAACGCCCCAAAAACAATGCAGCCAACTCATGTGCCGTGCGGAATAATGCAGAGCAACATAGTTGTTCAGTGCCGCGTCAATGGCTCCGGCACCCAGCCCGTAGGGAATGGCCCAAAGGCAGATTTGCCAAAAGCGCCCCGAAAAGGAAAAGCCGAGAAGCGCCACCGCCGTTGCCAGAACGCTGAAAACAACCACATATTTGGTGGAAAACTTTTTGACCAGGCGAGCGGAAAACAGACTGGAAAGAATGGTGCCGCCGGCAATGATCGCCGAAACGATACCCGCCCAGGCGAAGGAAACATTCAATCCTTCATACATTGCCGGCCAGCCGGAACCCAAAAGCGAATCGGGCAACCCCAAACTGACAAAGGCAAGATAAATGACCGCCAGTAATAAAGAAACCATCCTTGTTAAATACTCTCTTTCAGAATTTGAACTACTTCAGCACGAGAGAGTTTGTGATATGCTCCGCGCAAAAGATTGGTGGAATCGGCAATTCCTTCGATCATGTCGGCGGTGGCACCCAGTTTCCCGATGGAAAGCGGAAGCCCCAGTTCTTTCATCCACTGTTTCATTGCCGCAAGCCCTTCCTCGGCAATTTGAAGTTCGGTTTTTCCGGTCGGATCAACCTTCCAGACCTCGGCGGCAAACCGGACGAACTTTTGCAGTCCATACGGCAAGATCAACCGGTAATACGGCAACGAGACCGCCGCAAGCGTCAACCCGTGCGTGGCATCGGTCCAGGCGCTGACGGCATGGCCGATCTGATGCACCATCCAGTCGGTGGCCTTTCCTCGCGAGATGAGCGTGTTGAGTGCCCAGGTTGCCGACCACATAATATTGGAGCGCGCCTCATAATCCTGGGGGTTTTGGACGGCAATGCGCGAACTGTGAATGACCGAGCGCATAAGTGCCTCGGCAAGATAGTCGCTGGTGTTGTCATCCTCGCCGGAAAAATACTGCTCGCAAATATGGTTGAAGATATCGTAAATGCCGGCAATCATCTGTCGGCGCGGAAGCGACATGGTAAACTTGGGATTCAAAATGGAGAACTTGGGCATGACCTCCGGGCCGAACACATGCCCCGCCTTGCGTTTGATGGCATGGTTGGTAATGACCGAACCGCCGTTCATCTCGGATCCGGTGCCCGCCATGGTCAGCACACAGCCGACAGGCAGGAT
The DNA here is from genome assembly GCA_946615525.1 of uncultured Clostridia bacterium. Classification (GTDB taxonomy): domain Bacteria; phylum Bacillota; class Clostridia; order Oscillospirales; family CAG-272; genus UMGS1865. Next base: position 1,789 of record CAMOHW010000088.1, read on the forward strand.
CTTGCAATCCGGCTCCTCGTAGCGGACATAGTATTTCTCCCAGGGGTCCTCCTCGCAGTGGACCGAAACGGCGACCGCTTTGGCATAATCGCAGCAGGAGCCGCCGCCAACCGCCAAAAGCAGGTCGGCTTTTCCCTCACGGGCAATGCGGACGCCGTCCCGCACCTTTTCAATGGTGGGGTTTGGCATAACGCCGCCGTCCTCCACAATGGTTTTGTCGTTGGCTTTGAGAATGGCGACAACGGCCTCGTAAATGCCGTTCTTTTGAATGGAACCGCCGCCGTAGATGAGCTGCACGGTCTTGCCGTATTTGGGCAGTTCCTCGTTCAGATATTCCAAAGAATCGGGGCCGAAATAGAGTTTGGTTGCGTTGTGATAACAAAAATTACCCAGCATGGCGTTTCTCCTTTATTCTTGTTCTTTGGCGGTGGCGCCGGTTTACGGATGGAGAGCAGTGTCTGCTTGCGGTTTTGCTTTGCATTTTCGCTCCATTCGGGCAAGTATTGATTTTAACATTGGCGTATTGTACCGTAGTACCATCGTAGGCAGAATGTTCAAAAACAAATTCACGATAGCAACCGGAAGCGCTATTGTAAAAATGCAAGTTCCCGACAATGTAAGCATCGCCAAAAAGCCAATGGGGTAGGAAAGACGGTGTGTCAGAACGCCTTTGTTGCATTCGATGATGAATTTTTCGATGTATTTTGGATTATCGGGTTCTTTTAGTTCCTTTTTGCTAAAGCCCCCAAGTCCTCCAAGCTCCCATATTTTATCTTTCCAAAGTCTGACCTTCAGTTTTTTGTATAAGGTTTTTTCCTTCTGCGTTACGTGATAAAGGCGATTGTTCACGCCGAACCACCGATCCGGCATTTTGTTGATGGCAATTGCGATAAGACCGTCCAGAGCAAATTGGAGGGCGGTACACCAAATAACGGCTATAATAATATAATACCATGCTGCCGTTTTAAGCAAAATATTGATCACCGAGATAACAAGCATGGCTATGCTGATAATTCCGAGATAAAGCTTCATTTCTCACCGTAAACAAGAGGCGTTTTATAAAAGTCTTCATAAACTCTTACCCACGCCTCATAATTTGCCTTTCTCATTTTTTCCTTTGCTTCTACACTCGACAACGTCGTATCGGGATAAATGGCGGGAAGAATATGAATTGTGTACTCCTGTACAAAGAAACCGTCGCCGTCAAGAACATCACTATCCTCCATCGTGATAAAGATCGGCACGACGGGGGCTTGATTTCGCACTGCTAACGTGAACGCTCCGTCCTGCATCGGCTTGGGCTTTCGATAGTTCCACCACATACTCTGCTCGGGGTAGATCAGTATGGTTTCTCCGCGGCCGAGAAGCGTTTTTGTGGCTTTCAAAAACTTTTTCATCGTTGCCGTCTGGCTCGAAAGAGGAAGTGTATTGCAATGGCGCATAATTAAGCCAAAGGGTTTTGGGGGATTTGTGTAGTTTCCTTCGCGAATAACCTTGTAAAGCATCTTACCGTCCATATGATCACGAAGGGCTATCCAAACGGCGTAATTATCGCACACGCTGAAATGATTACAGGTAACGATCCTTCCGCCCTTTACCGCTGTAAAATTTTCGATTCCCTTGATATCCTTGATAATGAGCTGACGGTTTGCGATCATTTTATCAAAGAATCTCGCACCGATAATATTGGCTATCTTGTTTTTTATTTTACTTGACAGCTTCTCGTTCAAATAATCCACTTTATCCGGCATAAGCGGATAAGTTTCGGGGTCATCCTCTACGTCAAGATGCCATTGTTGATTTTTTTCAAGCTCGGCAATACGCCTGAGAAGCTCTAATTTATGTGCTGATTTTTCCATCGTGCTGTCCTCAATTCTTACAAAGCTTTTTTGAAAACATATTATCCGATGCTGCGATCTTTCCGCGCGGCGCCGCATGGCTTCATACACGCGGTTGTGCAACCCTGCCGTCCTCTCGCGCAGGGGCAGGTTTCCGTCCGGGAAGAAGGGGCCGTCAATGTAGGTCACAATGCGCGTTTTTTTAGATATACTATAATTAATTATAACATATATTCCCTTTCTCGTCAAGAGGAAAAAAGCACCCCGACCTGCCGCAGCAGGTCGGGGTGTTGTATGGCTTTCAGAGCAAATTATTCGTAAAGTTTGCCCATTTTGAGCAATCTTTGATATTTTGCCTTTGCATTGGCATCTGCCTTTGCGAAGAGCTCGGCGGCTCTTTCGGGGAAGGACTGTGCCAATCTTGCATAGCGAGTCTCGGACTTGATGAAGTCCACGTAATCGCGGCTCGGCTCCTTGGAGTCGATGGACAGTTTGTTTGCTTCCAGCGTGGGGTTATAGCGGAACATCTGCCAGTAGCCGGCTTCCACTGCCTTCTTCATTTCAAGCTGGCAGTTCTGCATACCGCCTTTGAGCCCGTGCATTTCGCAGGGCGCATAGCCGATGATGAGGGACGGTCCATGGTATGCTTCCGCCTCTTTAAGGGCTTTGAGCAACTGGTTCATATCCGCGCCCATAGCGACCTGCGCAACATAAACGTAGCCGTAGGACATAGCAATTTCTGCCAGGTTCTTTTTGCCAATGGCTTTACCGGCTGCCGCGAATTGTGCGACCTGACCGATGTTGGACGCCTTGGATGCCTGACCGCCGGTGTTGGAATACACCTCGGTATCAAAGACGAAGACGTTGACATCCTCGCCGGAGGCAAGCACGTGATCCAAACCACCGAAACCGATGTCGTATGCCCAGCCGTCGCCGCCGAAGATCCAGATGGACTTCTTGGCGAGGTAATCTTTCTCGGCAAGGATCTTCTTCGCATCTTCGCAGTCGCATTTTTCCAGCATGGCAACCAGCGCTTTGGTAGCGGCGGTATTCTTGTCACCGTCATCAACGGTGTTCAGGTACTCGTCGATAACGGCTTTCTTTGCGGGGTCTTCCACCTTTTCGCCCAGGGCTTTGATGTAGCTGATGAGCT
>CAMOHW010000089.1 GCA_946615525.1 uncultured Clostridia bacterium
GGCGAGATCATTGAAGCGCAGGAACCGATTGCTGCACTTGGCCATGATTGGAAGCTGGTTCATGAAAAAGTACCAACCTGCATAGAAGGCGGTAAAGATGCTAAAACCTGCACACGGTGCAACGCTGCTGAAATTGAAGATCTTCCCAAAGATGAAAACAACCACGAGTGGGATGACGGCACAATTACTACACCGGCAACTTGTGTTAATCTTGGCGTCAAGACATACACTTGCAAACGAGGATGCGGTGCATCTTATACCGAAAACCTCCCGTTGAATCCGGATAACCATGCCGCCGTTACCGGCGAACCGGTGCAACCCCCGACCTGCACCGAAGACGGCCACACGAACTGGTGGCATTGCTCCGCTTGCGGAGAAGGCGTTGATAGCACAACGCTTCCCAAAACCGGCCATGACTTTACAACCAATGGTTACTTTGTTGAGGCAAAAGATCCGACTTGTACCGAACCCGGCAATGTAGCATACTACTATTGCGGAAGATGCGAACAGTGCTACAGCGACGATGCACAATACTCTGAAAATGTCATTGCTGAAGTTGAGATTCCAGCTGCGGGACACAGCTTGGAGGATCGCGAAGAGATCGCTCCAACTGACGAAAGACCCGGTAGAATCGCGCACAAGCATTGCACCGTTTGCGGCAAGAACTTTGCTGATAACGGCGATGAACTTGGCATTTTGGATTTGCTCATTTCTGCAACAGGCGAAGAGAGCACTCACGAATATGTGTGGGATGCAGAGACAGAACACTACAAGTGCACGGTTTGCGAGAGCAAGTATATTGACCCCGATACCTTTGAGGTTGTTTCCGGAGCTACCCATACGCACACCCTTACACTCATCGAAGTAGATTGCGATTGCGATTGTCACAAGTACAAAGAATACTACCAATGCACCGGTTGCGGCAAGAACTTTGAAGATGAAGCCGGCGAAACCGAAATTGAGCACCTGCTTGACTTTACCGCTACCAATTATTCCGGAAACCCGCTCGTCGTATGGCATCCGGAAGGTTGGGATGGCGAATGCGTAGGTTTCTGGTGCTGTGATGATGGATGCGGACATCTCTTTGACGAGCATGAGAATATGTATGTTGATGATAATAGCGGTTGGGATTCTATAACCTATGAGGCGTTTGGCATAGATCCAGAGAATGGACGCACCGAGGGCGACCACACCCTCACTTGGGTGCAGGAAGATGACTATTTTGTAGGACACTATACATGTTCTCATTGTGATGGCATCTTTGATCGGAATTGCAACCCGGTTACAGAAGAAGACATCAGCAAGATCGCATTGGGTATTTTGAAAGTATTTACAGATGGTGAAAATGTCGAGCATGTTTTGAAGTGGATTTTGCCCGATGAGTATCCCGGTCATTATGAATGCCTGGATTGCGGAGAAGTTTTCAATGCAGCGCTCGAAAAAGTGACCTTGGACGATTTGGAATGGTAAGATAGAACATCAATCGAGTCACAATTTACAACCATTTTTCAAAAAACCATTTTGGGGGCGGCAGTTGCCGCCCCCCTTTTTTTGAGATTACAAATCGCCAAGCCGGGGATCCTTTTGCTCCCATCATTAAATATCGTTCCCTACGATTAAAAATTATCTATTTTCTAATATAATATTATAAGATAGTATTGACACTATCTGAAAAATGTGCTATAATCGACATAGAATGACTTGTTTTTACAATAGTTCTGTATAGGGGGCAAATGCAGGTCGGCGAACACCGGTCGATTGCTCTATCAAAACTCTTGGTAAAACAACAATGCTGTCCTCACGGTGCGGTTCTCCGTCCGGTGATAACATTGTTTTTTTGCAAAATACAACAATATTCCAGGTAAGGAGAAGAAACATGAACATCATTATCGGAAACATCAAAAACTGGTTCAAGAACTTCAAGTTCACCCCTGCCTTTGCGGTCAAGTGCGCTGTGGCACTGTTCGTATTGGCATACTACATCATGCTGTTCTTTGTCAAATCTACGAGTACGTTTTTCCGTAGTTTGGACATCTTCAATGATGCGGGCGACCCCAACAAAATCATTCGCATCATCAGCTATGCTATCTTTTTCCTGAGTCTTAGCTGGATCATCAGATTCCTGATCAAACAGCTTTCGGCTCCTCTGAAAAAGGGCAAAGCCATTATCGATATGTTCTGCAGCCTCATCAAGTATGCCGCTGTCATCGTTCTTTTGTTCTTTATTTTGAAGGCCTGCGGCGTTGATCCCAGCACCATCCTTGCCGGTATCGGTATTTTAGGGTTGGTCGTTGGTCTTGGCGCGCAACCGCTGATCGCCGACATCATTGCCGGATTGTTTATCGTATTTGAAAATGTGTTTGAAGTTGGTGACATCATTGTTGCCGACGGCTTCCGCGGAACGGTCAAAGAGATCGGCATTCGCACCACCAAGTTGGTTGATACCGGCGGAAACATCAAAGTAATGAACAACGCCGACCTCAAATCCATCGTCAACATGACCAACCAGCTCTCGCTGGCAATTTGCGATATCGGCATTGAATATGGCGAATCCCTTGAGCGCGTAGAGGCAATTTTGAAAGAGCACCTGCACGAAGTCAAAGAGGCAATCCCGGACATCATCGAAGGCCCGTTCTATAAGGGCGTTTCCGAGCTGGGCGATTCCGCCGTGGTCATTCGCTTTGCCGCAAACTGCGATGAAGGCGCAAGATACCAGGTCGAGCGCGATATGAACCGCCAGTTCAAACTCCTCTTTGATAAGAACAACATCAACATTCCGTTCCCGCAGATCGTGCTCAATCAGCCCACTGAGTTTGAGGAAGCCACCAAGCAGCAGCAAACGGCGGCAGGAAACTTTGTCAAAGAGCAAAAAGAACTCAGCAAAGGCATTGCAGATACCGACGCTAACAACTTCTAATCAAAGTTGAATTGAATCTTGACAGAAGGGCAGAAACGTGAAAGACGAACTGAACAACTATCAAATCAATAACCCGGACGGATCTTCAAAAGCAAAATTTAATGAGGAAAAAATTGCGTATAGCAACGAAATCCCTCATTCTGTAAAAGAAGATGCCCTTTCCGGGCAATCAGAAGTATATCAACCCCCCGAAACGTTCAACGACCGAAAGAAACAATCGTTTTCCCGCAAATCATCGGGAAGCTCCGAGAGCAATGGCTCTTCCGACAGTTCTTCCGGTAGTTCTTCCGGCGGTTCTTCCTCTGCGTCTTCTTCGGCATCCTCGTCGGCTTCCTCCGCTTCTTCCGCGGCGTCAAGCGCGGCTTCGAGTGCGGCATCTACCGCCGCATCCACAATCGGCGGCAGTATCGGCGCACTTGCCGGAACCGTTGCCGCAACAGCAATGACGGCGGTCATGGTTGTTGCCGTCTTTGTCAGCACGCTCATCATCAACCTTTCGCTGGTGATGGCGGGAATGACCAGTCTGGTTTTCCAGGTGGAAATGAAGGGCGCGCAGGAAGAAGATTTTGCAACCCCCATCATTGCCGTTTTGGAAAGTAAGGACGGTTATCGACAGGAACAAGAAATAGGAATGGACACCATTTACCTGACGTTTGAAGGACTTGAACCGGGTAAAGAATATACCATACGTGTCAAGAATGAAGAAAAAACCTTCTTCAAAAAATCCTATGTCACGGCAACCGAGGAAGTTCAAAAAGGTTTTGTCGAATCCTGGAACCAGGGCGACGAAGTCTTTGTCGCGGTCGGCGAGATCAGCTTGAAATCCAACGAGTATTACACGCTGTCCGTGAAGAATCAGCAGGGCAAAGTCGTCTTTGCAAAAGATGACGTTGAACCAACCAAAGAGTTTCGGTTTGCCGCTCCGGAGCCGGGCGTTTATAGCGTAACGGTATCGGTTAGCGGAAAAGTTTATGCAATTTCGCAATTCGAAATTCAAAAAGCACCCGATCCCAATTCCCAGCCGGATTACGATTTTGCAAATCCGACATGGACTTGGGAAGAAGATTATAGCGCGGCAACGATTTCGTTCTCCGACCTCAACGGCGGCGCAGCGCTTTCGTTGCCTGCCACCATCAGTAGCGAGACTACTGATCCCATGTGCAGCACCGATGGTAAAACCGTTTACACAGCCGTGCTTGAATACAACGGGCAAAGCTATTCTCAGGTGCAGGAACAAACGCTTCCTGCCACCGGACACGCCTATGAGTTTGACTCCTTCATCTGGGGCCAGGATTTGGATATCGCCTATGCAAAATATGTTTGCCAAAATAATACCAACCATTATCAAATGTATCCCGCAACGATTACCGATTCGGTAACCGACCCGACCTGCGAAAATGATGGTGTCAGAACCTACATGGCAACCTATGAAGGAAAGACAGATACCAAAGTGGTAACGATTTCCGCCACCGACCACGATTACCAGTATGTAGAGGAGAACGCCGACAACAACGGTCTTGCGGCTCACTACGAATGCTCGATGTGCCACAAGCTCTTTGTTGATGGTGATGAAGGCAAGGTTGAAACCACTGCCGAAGCGCTTGCAATGGGCATGGGTGAGGCTTGGACCGAGACCACCAGCTTGCCCACCGTTGAGGGGAACTATTACCTTACCGGTGACGTAACGCTTTCCGAAACTTGGGAAGTTCCCGAAGGAACCGTCAACCTGGATTTGCACGGGCACGGAATCATCCAAACCGGAAATTGCACCGTCCTTTATGTTGGCAAGGGCGTCGTGCTGACCATCTACGATAGCGGCACCCTG
>CAMOHW010000090.1 GCA_946615525.1 uncultured Clostridia bacterium
TCCTCTATTTGTTGGCATCCCTGGTCCCGTTTCCGGCCGCGTTCAAAAAAGGCGTTTTGCTGGTGCAGGTCCTTTGCAATCTTGCCGTCATTTTGATGAACCTTTGGTTGCTCCTTACCTGCATGAAGAATATTGCACCGGAGGAGGACCCCGAGGAATCACCGCACCGCTACCGTTGGAACTTCCTCAACCGTATTGGCGACCGCTTTATTGGAGAGCACGAACGCGCTTACGAGAAAAAGCGCAAGGAAACCGAGGATTATCTGCGCCGCCGCAAAGAAAAGAAAGAACAGAAAAAGAAAGAAAACCAAGAATAAGAATCATTCTTATTCTAAAAGCAAGCAAAAAAGGGGAAAGGAACAATGAAAAAAAGACAGGGAATGGGATATGGATTGATGATCCTTGCCGGGCTTTTTTTATGGAATCCGATTGTCGGAATGGTGGATGTTCTGCCGGACCTGATCGGATATCTCCTGTTGCTTGTCGGGCTTTCGGCGGTTGCCGATCTTCACGAGAGAGTACGGGAAGCAAGAGAACGCTTCCGCACCATTGCGTGGATCGCCCTGGGAGAAATAGCGGCGCAGTTGTTCATACGCTTCTTTCTTTCGGCAACGACCTCCTCGGAGGATATTTACCAACAGAACACCCCCATTTGGATTTTACTGTTCTCCTTTGTCATTACCGTTTTGGAATGTTATTTTCTCATTCCCGCTTACCGCGACCTGTTTCGCAGTCTGGGGCGCCTTGCCGAGCAAAAGGAAGCCGCACACCTGAGGCAGAATGCCCGTAGCGGAATGCGATATGATCGTATGGCAACCTTTTCGATCGTTTTCATCATTGGCAAAAACCTGCTCTCGCTCCTGCCCGAGCTTGCCGCACTCTCCACCTACGCCTATTATCAAGCGGGAACGGCAACCAACGACTGGTATTTTTATATCCGTGCCATTCGCCTGTTTGCATTTTTGCCGGCTCTGGTACTTACTGCGTGGTGGCTGACCGCCTGGATCCGCCTGTTTGCATCGGCAAATAAGGACGGAGCGTTCCAAAGCGCTTTGCGCCGGGATTATGAAGCCAGGATCCTACCCAATCAAGGTTTGCTTTTGGGCAGAAAATTGAGACTTTCCTTTTTGTTTGCGCGTTTGGGTGTGGCCATGCTTCCAACCTTTATGCTCTCCTGGGAGGGCTTTGGGGAGCGGCAACTGTATTTTGGCGTAGAACTGTTGCCGGATTTTGCCGCAACGGCGTTTCTTTTCGCGTCAATTTATCTGCTCGGAAAGTTTGATTGCGTTCGCAAAATCGAACTTTGGTTTGCCGGGGGAGCATTTTCTGTCGGATTGATCAAATGGATCGTTTGCATTTCGTATTATCAAACATTCACCGCAGTTCAGGCGCGCTATTTGACCAACGCCTATCGTTTGATGACCACTTTGACCATTTTGACCATTGCCTCCTCTTTGATGACCGCGGCGCTGTTCTTGCTGTATTTTCTGCGCATTTTGCGCTTGATCAACATTGAGCGTTCATTGGTTTCCCAAAAAGAGTATCGGGGCAGAATGGTTTGGCTTTTTGTTTTGCTGTCCGGCATTACGGCAGGAAACATTGTTGACCAGATCCTGCGCCCCTGGGTGGGGTGGATCTGGTGGATCCCGCTGCTTTTGACGGTGGCAATGATTTTGGTTCTTTCCTCGGTCTTTTCGGATCTTTCTTCGGATCTCGCCGTGCGTTATCCCACCGAAAACACATACCCGGTAAGCGCCGAATAACCATTTTCACAACAAAAAAACGCAACCGCGAAAATCGCGGTTGCGTTTTTTTGTATGCTTTTTCCTCTTTCGGGAAATACTGTGTTCAAAAAAAGAGCGGAGGAAATGGCGCAGTTGGAACCCCAATTTGATAAAAACCTGAAAGCAATTTGTTCCGTGTTTTCTGCAGATGCCGCTTTTCGTCACCGTATGTTTCAAACCGGATGGGGAGCTCGTGCCGCAATTTGCTATTTGGACGGAATGGCTTCGGCAGAGCAAATTCGCGAGGGGGTCGTTCGACCGTTGATGGAAGCAACCAAATTGCCAACCGTAGCGAATCTTGCAACATACACCTCGGAAAACATTTTATGGGCGACCGAGATCAGCCGTGAGGACAAAATGGAGGCGGTTGTCAGCAGGATCTTGGGCGGTGCGGCGGCGCTTTTTTTGGAGGCGTGCCCCGCGGCGCTTCTCATAGACGCAAAAGGATTTCGTTCCCGCGGCATTCAGGAGCCGGAAAATGAATCGGTCTTGCAAGGCCCTCGCGAAGGGTTTGATGAGGTTGCCATTCAAAGTCTTGCCATGATCCGCCGAAAACTGCAAACGCCGGATCTTTGTGCCGAGCAGTTGACGATTGGAAAGCAGAGTAAAACGGCGGTTTACCTTTGCTATTTGCGCTCGCTGGCTTCTCCCCGATTGGTTGCAAATCTCAAGCGCCGGCTTTCCGATATCGAAATTGACGGCATTCTGGATACCAACTACCTCAACGAGTTGATTCGGGATGAAAGACATTCGGTCTTCAAAACCGTTGGGACCACCGAGCGCCCGGATGTGGTTGCCGCCAAATTGCTGGAAGGGCGGGTGGCGATCCTTGCAAACGGCACACCGGTGGCTTTAACGGTGCCGTATCTGTTTGCCGAGAACTTTCAATCCGACGAGGATTACTATGTCAATTTTTGGGGCGCTTCCATTGGGCGGCTTTTGCGATATCTGTGTTTTTTCCTGACCATATCGGTGCCTGCGGTTTATTTGGCGCTTCTGACGCATCACCAACGCCTGCTTCCCACCTTCTTATTGCTCTCTGCGGCGGGAACGCGGGGCGGCGTCCCTTTTTCCTCGCTTGTGGAGTGCCTGGTGTTGATCCTGGTCTTGGAGATCTTAAAAGAAACCGGTGCGCGGATGCCGCAAAATCTGGGACATACGCTGGGCATCATCGGCGGTTTGGTGGTTGGGCAGGCGGCGGTGGAGGCAAGACTGGTCAGTGCCTCTATGTTGATCGTAGTTGCCGTCAGCGGCATTGCCGGGTTGATGATCCCGCGCCTGCGTGCGGCAGTTTTCTTTTTGCGGGTGGGGCTTGTCCTGCTGGCGGCATGGTTGGGGCTTCCGGGATGCCTTTTGGGGATCTCGCTGTTGTTGATTCGTTTGACGGGAACAATTTCCTTTGGCGTTCCCTATCTGCAACCGCTGGAATCTCCGACTGTGCAGGGAATCAAGGACACCTTTTTACGCCTTCCCTGGGGAAAGATGTTGACCCGCCCCGCCTTCAACCGCAATTTGACACGCCAAAGGAGAAAAAAAGAATGAAGCGGATGATTGGATTGTTTACGCTTATCTTGAGTTGTTTGCTCTTGCTTGGTTGCCACGCGGTAGAACCCGAGGAGGTTTATCTGATCTCTGCTTTGGGCTTTGACAAAACCGATTCCGGCGTCCGCTTGGTTGCCGAAGTCCCTCTGACGCGCGAATCCGAAGCCGACAAAATGGAGGTGCGGATCTTTGAAGGCAACGGAAGATCCGCCCCGGCGGCATTGGAAGACATGAAAACAGGGCTTGCCAAGCAGTTGGAGTTCGGACATTGTGCGCTTGCCGTTCTTGGCAAAGGGATAGAAGGGGAGGTGCTGGATGAAGTTTTGGAATGCTTGCGCTCCTGGCAGATCCCTCTTTCGGCAACCGTTGTCTATTCGCCGGACGCACGCGATCTGTTGGGACAGGGGAGTTTGAGCGCTCCTGCAGTCGGTTATGAGATCCCCGATATTTTGCGGTTGATCTCCCGGGAGCGCGGTGTCAATTTTCGTTGCCGTGTTTATGAGGTCGATTCTTCCGGCGGATCATTTCAAATCCCCCGGTTTTTACCAAACGGGGAAGAAGTAGCGCAGGTGGACCGTTTGGATGGGCTTTGTATTTACCGTGAAAAAAAGGCGGTGAAGATCGTATGAACAAAAAGGAGCGCCCGAGGGGATTGCACCAAATTGCGTTGGTATCCCTTTTGATTCTGGGCAACACGCTTTTGCGTTTTCCCTGGGCAAATGCACAAGCAGGCGTTACCGTTTCGTTCCTTCTTTCAGCGGTTGTTGCATTGTCTGCTGAGGAACCAACTAAACCAGTTGCTAAATCTACGGCCACCACTGTTTCGCCATCAGTTTCTACGGTAACTTTTCCTCGTTGCAACATCCTGCCGAGTATCGTTTCTGCAACCTCACGTGTAATGCTTAATTGAGAACAAATTTCTGTTTTTGTAATACGCTTCTTAGATCCTATCAACAAGAATACATCCATATCCCGATTCTCAATTGTTTTTGACTCAAACGATCCGGGGAATAAGTGCCTTTGCATTGCTTGGTTATTCTCTAAGACAATGTTGTAGGTAGAATCATACATCTTATCAAAGAGCTTTTCAAGACAAACCACCTTTTCTTCGATTCTGGCCGTCAAAAGTGACGTCGCGTCATTCTCCTTTTTACTCCACCAGAAGAAAAGAGCTGAAAAAACAATTGAGACAACTGCCAATACAGCCGAAACAATACCCACAATGAACCCAATGATAGTCATTGCATCTAAACCACTTAACTGTTCCATGACGTATCTGGCAATGATTTTAACCAATCGTATTCTTCGTTGGTAAATCCAACGGCAGCCCAATTCCTATGTAGTTGGCCTACAAATAACTGGTCATTAGTATCAATAAACTGTCTTAGGTAATCTCTAACT
>CAMOHW010000091.1 GCA_946615525.1 uncultured Clostridia bacterium
GCCTGCTTCTGCATGTTGGAACCCATCAGTGCACGGGTGTTGTCGTCGTTTTCCAGGAACGGGATCATAGCCGAAGCGACCGAAACAAGCATCTTCGGTGCAACATCCATATAATCCACCTGTGCCGCGTCAACTTCCACGATCTCGGTCTTGTCACGACCGATGATCTTGGCATTTGCAAAGCAGTTATCCTCGGTGAGGGGTTCGTTTGCCTGGGCAACGATATATCTGTCTTCCACGTCGGCGGTCATGTATTCGACCTCGTCGGTGACATGGTGGCGGAAGGTGCCGTCGCCGTTCGGGATATGCTCTACCTTACGGTAAGGCGCTTCGATAAATCCGTAATCCGAAATCTTCGCATAGGAGGCCAGGTAGGAGATCAGACCGATGTTCGGACCTTCAGGCGTTTCGATGGGACACATTCTACCATACTGGGTATAGTGAACGTCACGAACATCAAAGGATGCGCGGTCACGGGAAAGACCGCCGGGACCCAAAGCCGAAAGACGGCGCTTATGGGTCAGTTCTGCCAGAGGGTTGTTCTGATCCATGAACTGCGAGAGCTGGCTGGAACCAAAGAACTCACGAATAGCTGTAGTGACCGGACGAATGTTGATGAGCGCCTGGACGGTCAGTTTTTCGTTATCCTGCGTGGTCATGCGCTCTTTGATGATCTTATCCATACGGGTAAAGCCGATGCGGAGTTGGTTTTGCAGTTGCTCGCCAACCGAACGAATGCGGCGGTTGCCCAAGTGGTCAATATCATCTACCGTTCCAACATCATGCGTCAGACCGATCAAATAGCTGATGGAAGCAAAAATATCCTCCACCGTAATGTGGCGCGGGCAAAGTTCGTCAATGCGCTCTTTCGCCATTTCGCGAATGCGCGCTTCGTCGCCCTCGCAAGCGTCACGGATCTCCAGCAGAACGGGAATGAACGCTTTTTCGCGCACACCGCTCTCTTTGAGGTCGTAACCCAAAACATATTCGGGCTCCAGCGTGTTGTTGCCCAGCACGCGGACTTTCGTGCCGTTGTCCAACGCGATCATGATCTCGTTGACACCTGCGCGTTCAATGGCAAGGGCAAGCTCGTTTGTAATAACGGCATTCTCCTCGCAAACCACCTCACCTGTGAGGGGGCTTACCACCATTTCAGCGGCGCGATGACCGGAAATACGGTCATGGATGGCAACTTTCTTGTTGTACTTATAGCGACCCACCGGAGCAATGTCATACCGCTTCGGATCAAAGAACGAATTGTGGAGCAGCGTTCTTGCGGCATCCTCTGTAGGCGGTTCGCCCGGGCGCAGTTTCTTGTAGATCTCTTTGAGCGCCTCTACGCCAATGGAAAGATGCGAACGGGAAGCAAGCTCCTCGGATTCGTCCTTCTCAAAGGTGACCGCAAAGTGATTGTCTTCACCAAACTTGGCATAAATGTCTTCGCGCGTTTCAACACCGAGCGCGCGGATGAACATGGTAAGCGGAAGTTTGCGGGTCTTATCAATGCGAACATAAAGAACGCCGTTGGGATCCACCTCATATTCCAGCCATGCACCGCGGTAAGGGATGACCTGCGCCGAAAAAGTGCGCTTTGCCGCCTTGTCGATCTCGGTTGCATAATACATACCGGGAGAACGAATAATTTGCGAAACGATTACGCGCTCCGCACCGTTGATCACGAAAGTTCCGGTTTCGGTCATCAATGGGAAATCTCCCATAAAGATATCCGCTTGTTTGACTTCTCCCGTTTGCTTGTTGGTCAGACGGACATTTACCTTCAGTGGCGCGGCGTAATTGACGTCACGCTCCTTGCACTCCTCAACAGGATACTTCGGGTTGTTGACATCCAGCGAATACGAAACGAATTCGATGATGAGGTTGCCCGAATAATCCGTGATGGGAGAAACGTCACGCAGAACCTCTTTGAGCCCTTCCTCCAAAAACCACTTGTAGGATTTGGTTTGCACCTCAACCAGGTTGGGAAGCGGGTAGTCGAAACGCGATCTGGAAAAGCTCTTTCTGGTATTCTGACCAAGCCGTTGCTCTTTCAAATTGATCATTTGATTCAATCACTCCATTCAAAAATTTCGTCACAACTCGCCGTACACATCCGTTTTTTTTGCTTTTTTGAGCGCAGTGGAAAACACGGTGAAAAGCCGTTTGGAAAGCCGTTTTTCACCACTTTGCAGTCCGCCATTTTTCCCTGCCTTTTTCCCCGTATTTTCGGGGTCGAAAAACTGTGAAAAATGCCGAAAAAAAACATGAAAACGCTATGATAGGCGATTATAATGCAGTTTATTATTGTATCACCTTTTTTGTCGTTTGTCAATAGTGTTTTTGCAAATTTTTTCCAAAAAAATAAACTTTTTCTTCTTTTTTTCATAAATTGGAACAGGATTTTATATAATGTAGGTTTATTTTTTCAAAACGCACCGGAAAAAACGGTTCTTTTTTGTCCCGGCCGCGGCATATAATGAGGCGAAAATCTCTTTGGAGGAATGTTGCCTTGAACCCGACGATACAAAAAGCAACCACACATTCTGCCTCCGGCTTTCCGGAAAGCGGACTTTCGGAGCGTGAGGTCTTTGCCTCCCGGGAAAAACACGGGAACAATCTACTTACCCGCCGCCCGCAAAAATCCTTCCTGCGGCAATTTTTGGGGAATCTATCCGATCCCGTCATCCGGATCCTGCTGATTGCGCTGGCGGTAAACCTGATCCTGTTGTTCAAAACGGCGGATTGGGTGGAAACCGCCGGAATTGCCGCCGCCGTATTTCTGGCAACGCTGATCTCTACCCTTTCCGAGCGCTCCTCCGCGCGCGCATTCGCCCGGCTTTCGGCAGAATCGGCAAATGTGCGTTGCCGGGTACGCCGTGCGGGTAAGGTGCTGGAGGTTCCGCTGGGCGAAATTGTGGTGGGGGATATTGTTCTGCTCTCCCAGGGCGAACTGATCCCGGCGGACGGAATCCTGCTGCGCGGCAATTTGACCGCCGACCAATCCTCCATGACCGGTGAGAGCCATGATGTTGAAAAACGCCCTTCAAATGAAAAAACGCTTTTGCCAGATTCTCCCTCTTCCCTCTTTCGCGGATGCACCGTGACCTCCGGCGGTGGAGAGATGGGCGTTCTCTCGGTTGGAGACAATACTTTCCTGGGAGAGATTACAAAAGAGATCCAGTTGGAGCAACGCGATAGCCCCCTCAAACTGCGGCTTGCCAAACTTGCACGCCAAATCAGCGTCCTGGGTTATATTGCCGCTGTTCTGGTGGCACTGGCATATCTTTTCCACGTGTTTTTGATCGATAGCGGAATGCGCCGCGAAATCATCCTCTTAAAAATTACCAACACCCCCTATCTGCTTTCCAAACTATTCCATGCTTTTACGCTCGGGCTCACCGTTGTGGTGACCGCCGTTCCCGAGGGGTTACCCATGATGGTGGCGGTTGTTCTTTCCTCTAACATCCGGCGCATGGTAAAAGACCAGGTTTTGGTGCGCCGTCCGGTGGGAATTGAGGCGGCAGGCAGCATGAATCTGCTTTTTACCGATAAAACCGGAACGCTGACCGAGGGAAAAATGCGGGTCGGCGAGATTTGGTTTGCCTCCGGAGAGGCAATGCCGCCGCTCTCCTTTCTTGACAAACGCACCGGCGCCTATCTTCCCTTTCTTCTTGCCATGCGCGGTGGGGAAAGCACCATAGGAACCAATGAAAAAGGGCTACCCGTTCCGCTTGCAGGAAACGCGACCGACCGTGCCCTGCTCCTTTCTGTTTTGGGAGAAAATGCGCCTGCCAACACACGAGTAACCTATCGACTGCCCTTTGAAAGCACGCGCAAATATGCCGCCGTGACCTACCGCGGCGAGCAAAATATGACCATTCTGACCGGTGCGCCCGAAAAGTTGTTCCCGCTTGTTCACTCGGCATTGACGGTGGACGGCAACCGCATTCCCTTTTCCAAAAACACCGCTCAAAGCAAGGCGCACGAATGGACGCAAACCGGGGCGCGCGTTCTTGCCGTCGCTCTTTCCAACGAGGATATTCCGGCGCCATCCCATGCAGGAGGAATCCGCGGCTCGCTCACCTTGATTTGCCTGCTTCGCCTTTCCGACCCCGTCCGGATAGAGGCAGCGGCATCTGTCCGCTCGTTGCAGCAGGCAGGGATCCATGTGGTAATGATCACCGGCGACAACCGCGAAACGGCGGCAACCATTGCAAAATCCTGCGGCATTCTCGGAAAGAAAACCGATTTGATTTTGGACAGTGCCGAACTTTCGCGACTCTCGGATATCCGATTGCGTGAGCTTTTACCGCGTCTTGCCGTTGTGGCACGTGCGTTGCCGACCGATAAAAGCCGGCTGGTTCGGGTGGCACAGGAGTCGGGACTGGTGACCGGTATGACCGGCGACGGTGTAAACGACGCGCCGGCGTTGCGCCGCGCCGATATCGGCTTTGCTATGGGCTCCGGAACGCAGGTGGCAAAGGATGCCGGCGACATCATCATTTTGGATAACAATTTGGCTTCTATTGTGCGCGCAGTGCTTTACGGCAGGACCATTTTCAAAAGCATTCGCAAGTTCATTACCTTGCAACTGACTATGAACTTTTCGGCAGTGGGCGTAACCATGATCTGTCCCTTTTTGGGCATTGATTCGCCGGTCACGGTGGTGCAAATGCTATGGATCAACCT
>CAMOHW010000092.1 GCA_946615525.1 uncultured Clostridia bacterium
CCGCCAAAAGATCGCCCCCCGAAGTTTGAAGGAAGTCCCGACAAGCGTCCCGCTCCTCCGCCCCAGCAAGAAATACACAATTCCTATCCCCGCCCTCTCCCCTTTCTTCCCCCGCCGCCAATGGGCAAACCTACGCAGGAAGAAAGACCGGTCCCGCCCTCATTTTTGCCGCCATCTTTAGAGCATTTGCTTGGAAAGAACGGCTTTTTGCGCTCCGGAGGGTTGGATTTTGAAGAACTGCTTTTGATCGGGCTGATCGTTCTGCTCGGCTCCTCCGGCGAGGATAACGAGCTGCCGCTTTTGCTTGCTCTTTTGCTCCTTTGCTGAAAAAAGCATTTTTTAGACAAAAAATGCTTGCAAAAAAAGCACAACTCCTGTATAATTGAGATAGGATTCTCAAGATGAGAGGATGTATTGAATGAAAAAAAGAAGATTGCTCTTTTTGCGAATCTTCCTGGGTGTTCTGATCGTTTTGAACCTTGCCGCAATTTTTGGTTTTTCGGGCGAGAACGCCGAGCAATCGGCACAAACAAGCGCCGGAGTAACCGAAAAGGTCGCCGAGATCATTGTTCCAGAATTTGAGCAGAAACCGGTGGAAGAACAAAAAGAGATTGTAAAAAAGCTGGACCCCCCGATCCGTAAAATCGCACATTTTTCGGAATATGCCTCCCTGGGGGCGCTGATCTTCCTGCTTTTGTTGACATGGAAGGGCTCCGTTTGGTGGCGTTACGGTGCTGCCATCGGCTTTCCGGCACTCTACGCCGTTACCGACGAACTACACCAAAAGCTCTCGTTCGGACGGGCGGCAAGCGTTCGCGATTTTTTGATTGACACTGCCGGGGCACTGTTTGCTTGTTCTGTGTTGTTGCTGATTCGTTTTTTGGTTCTGCGCGCGCAGAAAAAGCCGAAAAAGATCGTAACAACCACCTATGCGCTTTCATCTGCAAAAATCGAAAAGCCGATCCGCCTTGCGGTTCTTGCCGATTTGCACGGACATTTTTACCCCACTCTCCCCGCGCTTGTGAAAAAGGCGCGCCCCGATGCCATTTTGATTCCCGGTGACTTGACCGAGTATGAACAAATGGTGGAAAGCGATTCTTCCGTTTTTGATTTTTTGACCGTTTGTGCCTCGATCGCGCCGACCTATTATACGCTTGGGAACCATGAATTCGGGGCTTCCCACCATGGGAACCCGTTTGCAAAGCCGCAAAAGAAAGTCATTCCGTCTGATTTTGCCGCAAAGGTTGCCGCCACCGGCGCAATTCTGTTGCAAAATGAATGCGCCTTTCGGGACGGCATTTGGTTTTGCGGGTTGGAATCGGGCTTTGACAAAGGACAAAATCAACCGAACCTCAATGCTCTTGCAAAATTTGACGAGTGCTCCGGCTATCGTGTTCTGCTTTGCCATCATCCGGAATACTACATTCCCTACATTCAAAAAACAAGCATTGATCTGGTTGTTTGCGGACACGCACACGGCGGTCACTGGCGCTTTTTCGGGCATGGTATTTTTGCGCCCGACCAGGGGCTTTTCCCAAAATATACTTCCGGTGTCTTGGACGGAAGATGCGTGATTTCCCGCGGACTTGGCGACCACACATTCATTCCCCGCATCAACAACCCGCGCGAGCTGGTTTTGATTGATTTGACCCCCGAAACAAAATAAACGGCAAATCGCTTCTGTTCGGAAGAACGATTTGCCGTTTTTCATTTTCTTTTTTATTTGTTCAAGTCCTCGTCAATGGCTTTTGCCGCCGCTTTTCCGGCTCCCATGGCAAGAATGACGGTTGCCGCTCCGGTAACTGCGTCGCCGCCCGCATAAACGCGGTCAAGCGAGGTTCTTCCGGTCTCCTCCTCTGTCACAATACCGCCACGGCGATTGACTTCCAGCCCTTCTGTAGTGGATTTGATGAGCGGATTGGGCGAAGTTCCAATGGCAATGATGACGCAGTCGCATTCCAGTTCGTATTCCGAACCGGGAATTTCCACCGGGCTTCTTCTGCCGGAGGCGTCCGGCTCTCCAAGTTCCATTTTGATCACCCGCATTCCGCGCACGAATCCGGCTTCATCCCCCAAAATCTCGGTGGGGTTGTTGAGCAGGCGAAACTCGATTCCTTCCTCCATAGCGTGCTCCACTTCCTCACGCCGCGCGGGAAGTTCCTCTAAGGAACGGCGATAAACGATGAAAACCTCCTCGGCTCCCAGGCGCATAGCGCTTCTCGCAGCGTCCATAGCAACATTTCCGCCGCCGACTACAACCACCTTTTTTGCCTGTTGAATGGGGGTTGCACTACCCGGCAGGTAGGATTTCATCAGGTTGACGCGCGTTAAAAATTCATTGGCAGAATAAACGCCTTTGAGGTTCTCGCCCGGGATCTTCATAAAGCGCGGAAGTCCTGCTCCCGAGCCGATAAAGACTGCCTCAAAGCCCTCTTCTTCCATCAATTCCCGAATGGATTTGGTTCTTCCAACCACGGTGTTGACATCGATTTTGACGCCAAGTTCTTTGAGCGTTTCAATCTCTTTGGCAACGATCGCCTTGGGCAAACGGAACTCGGGAATGCCATAGACCAAAACGCCGCCGGCAGTATGTAATGCCTCAAAAACCGTGACTTGGTAGCCCTTTCTGGCAAGATCCCCGGCGCAGGTCAATCCGGCAGGGCCGGAACCGATAATAGCGACCTTATGTCCATTGGATTGGACCGGTTGGGCATGAACGCCCGAATGCGCATTGTGATAGTCCGCTACAAAGCGCTCCAAACGACCGATCCCGACCGGTTCGCCTTTGATTCCGCGGACGCACTTGCCCTCGCACTGCGTTTCCTGCGGGCAAACTCTGCCGCAAACGGCAGGCAAGGAACTTGCTTCGGTGATGATGCGGTAGGCCTCTTCAAATTCTCCTACCTTTACCTTTTGAATAAAGCGCGGGATCTCGATGCCGACCGGGCATCCGCTGACGCAGGGCATATTCTTGCAGTTCAGGCAACGCTCGGCTTCATCAATTGCCATTTCTTTGGTATATCCCAGTGCGACCTCGCCAAAATTGCGCCGGCGAATTGCCGGATCCTGCGAAGGCATGGGATTCTTTTTGGGATTCATATTCGGCATGGTCATTCCACCTCTTTTTTGAACAGGTTGCAGGTTTCCTCGTGCGTTTTCCGCTCGAAGGGACGATACATGGAAGAACGCGCGATGGCTTCGTCAAAGTCGATCAAATGTCCGTCAAATTCCGGTCCGTCCACGCAGGCGAACTTCATCTCGCCCCCAACCGTCAGCCGGCAGCAGCCGCACATTCCGGTTCCGTCGATCATAATGGGGTTCATGGAAGCCACCGTGGGAATCCCGAACTCCTTGGTGAGTTTGCAAACGAACTTCATCATGGGTAAGGGACCAATGGTAATGACCTCATCATATTGCTCGCCGCTCTCGATCAAGGCGCGGAGTGCATCGGTCACAAGTCCTTTTTCGCCCCAAGTGCCGTCATCCGACATTTTTACGAATTGATCGGAGGCGTTTTCAAACTCCTGCTCCAAAATCACAAGATCCTTTGTGCGAAATCCGGCAACGGTATGAACGATTGTTCCGAGTTGGTGGAACTTTTTAGCAACCGGATAGGCAATGGCGCATCCAACGCCACCGCCAACAACTGCAACTTTCTTTTTGCCCGCAGTATTGGTCGCCTTGCCGAGAGGACCTACAAAATCCTGCAAAAAGTCGCCCTCGTTCATGTGGTTCAGTTTTTCGGTAGTTGCGCCCACCACCTGAAAAATGATGGTAACGCTGCCTTCGGATGTATCGTAATCGGCAATGGTCAGCGGAATACGTTCGCCCTCTGCGTCAGTCCTCAAAATAATAAACTGCCCCGGGTTTGCCTTTTTGGCAACAGCGGGCGCCTCAATCTTCATCAGCGTTACCGTTGGGTTCAACGGTTGCTTTTTTAAGATGCGGAACATGGTTTTTCTCCTTTTTGGGATAGAATTGCAAAACAATGGTGCCTTGTTTTTTATTATACATTTCTTCTTGCAAAATTGCAATACCAATTTGCAATTTTTCGTGAAAATGGCACTCCGGCGTTCTTGACAAAGAAATAAAGATATGATATACTTATTTTGAATAAGTTTGCAAACAGTCGCGTTCTTGCAAAAGCGCGGGTTTAGGATTGCGCTTTTTCACCAAAAAATGCAAAGGAGGCGGCTGGATGAAACCCTTTTTTTCAACTTTTACCGGCAACGAGCCGCTGCTTACAGAACTTGGTGAAGAGATCGTTGCCGATCGACTGGGGCATGCCTATATTTTGGAAGGCCCTGCCGGGACCGGGAAACACACCCTTGCTTTGCAGATCGCCGCTTCGCTTGCATGCGAGCGCAAACGGGAGGACGGTGTTCCGCTCCCCTGCTTGCAATGCCCTTCTTGCCGTAAGATCCTTTCGGGACATTCACCGGACGTCATTTTGATCGGTCGGGAAGATAAGGCGACCATTGGTGTGGAAACCGTTCGCGAAATGCGTGCCTCGGCTTTTATGGCGCCCAATGAACTGGACGATAAGATTTATATTTTTGAAGACGCGCAGACAATGACGGCGCAGGCGCAAAATGCGCTGTTGCTGATTTTGGAAGAGCCGCCCGCCTATTTGCGTTTTTTGCTGTT
>CAMOHW010000093.1 GCA_946615525.1 uncultured Clostridia bacterium
CCTTCCTGACCGACGCGAAGACCCAGCCGCTCCAGTTGGATTACCTGGTCATTCAGGGCAAATCCGAAAAAGCGCCAAAGGCAAACGGAAACATTTTTGTCAACATTTGGCATGAGGTGGTCGGCTTTATTCAAAGCTTCTTCCGCGATTACAACAGTATGGGCGCCAAGAAGACCGATCAGTCTTTGGAGAGCGTGGATGTTTGGCTTGCCTACGGTCGCGACCAAGCACAGGTCATTCGTAACCTTGCAACCAACGATTTCACAACCAAGACCGGTGTTGCAGTCAACCTCAAATTGGTTAGTGGCGGCACATTGTTGCCTTCCATCCTTGCCGGGGTCGGACCGGACGTTTACCTCGGGCTCGGTCAGGCGGAAGTGATCAACTATGCGATCCGCGGAGCACTGATCAACATTGAGGAAATGGAAGGGTTTGATGAGATCGCCGCAAACTTCAACGAGGCGGCAATGATCGTCCTGAAAATGGACGACGAAAACGGCGAATCGCATTGCTACGGTCTGCCCGAAACACAGCAGTTCCCAATGATGTTCATTCGAACCGACATCCTTTCCGAGTTTGACAACATCAATTTGGGAACCTGGGACGGCATTTATACCGCACAAAAGGATTTGAAAGCCAAGAACATGGAAATTGGTGTTACCACCAACTACAAAATGTTCCTTTATCAAATGGGCGGCGAACTGTTTGCCGACGGAGGTATGCGCATCAATCTGGATTCCCAGGTTGGTTTGGACGCTTTCGAGAAAATGTGCAATATGTTCACCGAGTATTCTTTCCCCTATTCTTATAACGCCGCTAACCGGTTCCGTTCCGGCGAAATGCCGATCGTGATTTCGGATTACACCACGCTTTATAACCAACTTAAAGTTTTTGCAACCGAGTTGGATGGTTGCTGGACATTCGTTCCGCTTCCCGGAATCGTTCAGGCGGACGGAAGCATCAACAATGCTTCGGTTTCTTCGGTTACCGCCGCAGTCATGATCAAAGGGAAGAACAAGATCACCAGAAGTCGTTATGATTCCGACGAAGAATACCGAGCCGCGTTGAAAAAACAATACGGCAATGCCTGGGAGTTTACCAAATGGTACACCGACGCGCCTTGCCAGGTTGAGTATGCAACCGAAATGGTCGCTATCATCGGCGATTCGGCAAAGCACTCTACCGCCAATAAAGCGGCGCTGAAAGCAATGCCCTGGACCGAAGCCGAGCGCAAGCAGGTAGAGGCACAGTTTGAAAACCTTGCTTCCATTCCCAACTATCCCGGTTACTACTACATTGATCGTTATACCAACTTTGCGTTCCTTGCCGCGTATAACGACGGCGCAAATCCGAGGACCGAGTTGCGTCGCTACATCAATACCATCAATAAGGAAATTACCAGAAAGCGCGAAGAGTTCAACCTGGAAACCCTGGAGGTTGGTCAAACGCTGATCGAAAAGCGCTCCGATCAGGTGAGCGAGGCGCTCGCGATTCTTGCCCAAAAGTATGGTGCCGCAAGTGCGGAAAGCAAATACAACGAGGCATATAAAGCCGCGCTTTACGGAATTGCCAACTATCCCACCTTGCAGTTGCGCGAGACCGTGCTGATCCAGTTGCGGCAGGCAGCTACCCGTATGGGAGCCACGCTGGATCCCGGCGACGGATCCGTCACGGCTACGGTGACCCAACGGTTGGATCCTTCGGATGCCGCACAGCGCAGTTCCTTTGATAAACTGAAAACGCAGGATTGGTTCGTTTATGTCAGCAAACAAACGGCAACCCTGAAAAACAGCGGATACGATATTGATTCCCTGAATGAACAGGAATTGGTCTTCTTTATTATCGAATGTCTGTGCAACATTGTTTGCACACTGCAATCCAATTGACGAGGAGGTAACTGTCAAATGACAACGAATACAGCAAAGAAAAAAGCTGTTTCCAGAAAAGACATGACCTACCGTCAATGGATCTGGAAAGAGATGAAGCGGAACTGGGTCGCGTATTTGATGATTTTGCCCTACGTTCTCATCTTTACCGTTTTTACGGTCGCGCCCGTTCTGCTTTCCATCATCATCAGCTTTACCGACTTCAATATGTTGCAGGTGCCGAATATCGTTTGGCTGAACAACTATATCAACCTGTTCTTTGCGGACGATATCTTCCTGATCGCGCTTAAAAATACCTTTGTATTTGCAGTGGTGGTTGGTCCTGTTTCCTATTTGATGTCCTTTTTGGTGGCGTGGTTCATCAATGAACTTTCGCCGCGCATCCGTGCAATTGTCACCCTGATTTTCTATGCACCGTCCATTTCCGGTCAGGTGTATTTGATTTGGGGTACATTGTTCAGCGCAGACTCTTATGGTTGGGTCAACGCGGCGCTTTTGGAACTTGGATTTATCGATACGCCGATCGCATTTTTCCAGGATGCCGACTGGGTTATGCCACTTTGTATCGTGGTTGCTCTTTGGACCTCTTTGGGAACTTCCTTCCTTGCATTCATTGCAGGTTTGCAGGGAATTGACCGCTCGCTTTACGAGGCGGGCGCGGTGGACGGCGTGAAAAACCGCTGGCAGGAACTTTGGTATATCACATTGCCCAGTATGCGCCCGCAGTTGATGTTCGGCGCGATCATGGCAATTACCGGTTCCTTCGGCTTTGGCGGCGTTGTTACCTCGCTTTGCGGATTCCCCTCGGTGGAATACGCCGCGCATACCATTGTCCACCACTTGGAGGACTACGGTGGTTCGCGTTATGAAATCGGTTATTCTTCGGCGATCGCAGTGGTTTTGTTCGTCATTATGATCTCGGCGAACATGATCGTTAAGAAGGCGCTCTCAAAGGTAGGTAACTGATATGGCAAGATTAAGAACTAGAAAGCATAAAGTCGTTCTTTCCCGTTCGGCGGGCGGCGATATCGGAATTACCATTCTTTTAACCCTTTTGGGACTCTTCATGGTTCTTCCTATGGTCTATGTACTGATGCAGGCATTCAAACCGTTGGACGAACTTTGGATGTATCCGCCGAGATTCTATGTTATGAAGCCGACGGTGACGAACTTTAAGGATCTGTTTACCTTGATGAACACTTCCTGGGTTCCGTTCTCCCGTTATATCTTCAACACCGTATTTACTTCCATTATGGGCACGTTCGGGCATTTGTTCATTGCCTCCATGTGCGCTTATGCATTAGCAAAAATCAAGTTCCCGGGCAGGGGATGGATCTTCAAGACCATTCAAACATCTCTGATGTTCCATTCAACGGTTACCGCAATTACCAGTTTTATCTTGATGTCGGCTCTGCACATGATCGATACCTATTGGGCGATCATTGTTCCGGCATGGGGATATACTTTGGGTCTTTACCTGATGAAACAGTTTATGGATACCAACGTAACCGACGCGGTTTTGGAAAGCGCGCGCCTGGACGGTGCAAGCGAATTGCGCACCTATTGGGTCATTGCAATGCCAATGGTCAAACCCGCGTGGATGACTTTGATCATTTATTCTTTCCAAAGCTTGTGGAACGCAGGTTCTTCCATTTATATTTATTCCGAACAACTCAAATCGTTCAACTACGCCATTGGACAGATCACCGCAGGCGGAATCAAGCGTGCGGGCGCATCCGCAGCATCCCTTGTGTTGATGATGATCGTTCCGATTTTGGTATTTGTCATTTCGCAATCGAACATCATTGAAACAATGGGTTCGAGTGGTATGAAGGATTAAGGAGGGAAAAAGCATGAAAAAGAAATACTCTATTGTGCTCCTCCTGCTGGTTGCCGTGCTTCTTTTGCCAACCTTTGTCATTTCAACCGGCGCTTCCTCCGCATATCAGACCTACACCTACTCCATTAGCGGGCAGGCATTGCTCTCTCCGGACGCCTATTCGGCAAGATATCCGGTTTTGACTTCGGATGAAATCGGATTGTCCGCAGCGACAGGCGTTGGTCTGAACAACCCGAATGACTTGATCATTGATGAAGATGAAAGATGCTATATTGCCGATACCGGCAATAACCGGATCGTTGCGTTGGATAGAAACTTCAATTTCTTATATACGATCTCTGACTTCATCAACGATCGCGGGATCGAGGATTCTCTCTCCGCTCCCCAGGGCGTTTTTGCCTTCCATAATCAACTTTGGGTCTGCGACACCGAAAACCGCCGCTTGGTTGTTTTTGATCGTTTGACCACAGAGTTTATCCGGATCGTTTCCGAGCCGGAAAGCCAGCTTTTCAATGAAAGTACGCTCTACCGTCCGATCGCTATGGTGGTCGATAAATACGGAACCATTTATGTGGTTTCCGAATCAACAGGTGACGGTATTATCGTTCTGGACTCTACCGGTGAATTCATTGGATACATTGGCGCGCAGGCGGTTTCTTTGACCGCATGGCAGTTGATTTGGCGCCGCATTCAATCGGATGAGCAAAAGGCACAGTCCGCTGCAAACAAATCCAAACCTTATAATAATATTGCCATTGCCGATGAAGAATTCCTTTATGTGACCACTGATCAGATCGATGACGATACGGTGAGAAGTCAAATCAAAGGCAAGAGCACTTCCGGCAAATATTTACCGGTCAAATTGCTCAACTCTGCAGGCGATGAAATTATGAAGCGCAACGGCTTCTGGCCGCCTGCAG
>CAMOHW010000094.1 GCA_946615525.1 uncultured Clostridia bacterium
TGCCGTTGTCCATTCTGGAAAAGCGGTCATCAAACCCTGCACCCACATTCACAATGACTGTATCCGGATGCTTATTTATGATGCCCTTGAGCTGACGGTCAAGCATGATCGTTCTTGCGATCACGCCCTCGTGCGACATAAATTTATCATACTGCTCTGTATCAATGTTCAATGTCCTGATAATCTCAACAGCTTTTTTGTCTTTGATACGGGCATTCTTCCGCAGTGTCTCATTTGCCTTGACTGCAAGCGGAATCAGTGCAGTCGTCTGAACATCTCCAAGTTTCAGTTCCATAATCAACACTCCTTTTTCACATTTATTCCATGCCTTTCAGCACTTCATCGTTTATTTGCATTTTACGCCAGCTTCCAGCTTACAGCCTGCTTTCTGCCGCTGATGAAGTTCTTGTAAATGCCATCCTGCGCCATAAGCTCCTTGTGCCGTCCTTTCTGCACGATACGACCCTTGTCCACAACAATGATCTGATCGGCGTTTCTTACCGTTTTCAGCCTGTGAGCGATCATGATGATCGTTTTGTGCTTCGTCAGGTTCTCTATGGCTTCGGTCAGTTCCCTTTCGTTTTCGGGATCGGTATATGCCGTCGCTTCGTCGAGGATCACGACCGGCGCGTTTTTCAACATTGCCCGCGCAATACAGATCCGCTGTCTTTCGCCGCCGGAAAGGTGACCGCCCGCGCCGCCGGCGATCGTGTCGTAACCGTTTTCCAGCCCGAGGATGAACTCGTGGCAACCGGTGGCTTTCGCGGCGTTGATCACTTCCTCGTCGGTTGCGCCCGCTCTGCCAAGCCGGATGTTTTCTTTGATGGAGAGATCGAACAGGTAGTTATCCTGCGCAACGTAGGAGATTTGCCCCATATACCAGTCAAGCGGCAACTCCTTGATGTTCACGCCGCCGTAGGTGATCGCACCGGAATCTACGTCCCAGAGCGAATCGATCAGCCGGGCGACGGTGCTTTTGCCCGAGCCGGAGGGCCCGACAATGGCGGCGAACTCGCCCTGCTTGATCTCCATATTGATCCCGTGCAGGACTTCTTTTTCCTTGTAGGAAAACTTCACGTCTTTCAGGCAGATGTCGCAACCCTGCGGCTGTTTCGTCAGTTCGGTCGGACGCTCCATATCCTTGCGTTCCAGAATTTCGGTCACCTCGCCGAAGATGGTTTTCATCTTCAAAATATCATCCGTATAGGAGAACGCCACTACGAGCGGCGTGATTAATCCCGCCGAGAGGATGATGCAGGTAATAAATCCGCCTGCGGAGAGCGAACCGCTATTGACAAGAAGCAGGCCGATCGGCAAAACGCCCAGGAAGGTTGCGGGCAGGAACGCCATCATGCCCGACTGCGGCCAGATGCATCTTCTCATCCAGTTGATGAAAACGTCCGCGCCCTCTCTTGCCGCCGTGACGAATTTTTGATAGGAAGTGCCGGTTTTGCCGAACGCCTTGATGACCTCAATGCCGTTGATGTACTCCACGGCGGTATCGTTCAGCTTTTTCGTTTTCTCCACCGAGAGTTCGTAGCCGCCCCTGGACTTGATAAACATGAGCACCATGAATACAAGACCGATCCCGGCGCCAACCAGGTTGGCAAGCCCCAACCGCCAGTCGATCGTCATAATGTAAATGAACATCACGACCGGCAAGAGGAGATTTGCCGTAAATTCCGGTATGATATGCGCCAGCGTCGTTTCCATTGAATCCACACGCTCGACGATGATGTTTTTATAGCTTCCGCTGTTATCGTCGAGAACCGACCCGAGCGGGATTTTTGAGAGCTTTTCGCAAAGCTGTTTCCGGATGCCGCCGAGGACGGTAAAGGTCGCGGCGTGCGAGAGAGATGTGGAGAAAGAGTGCAACGTCATTCGGATCAGCCAGAACAGCGCCATCAGGAGCACCTGGGTCAGGTAAAACTGCCATTCTCTGTTTCCGGCAAGCAACTGCTCCACAATCCTTGCAATGATGAGGTAGGGAACAAAGGACGCCGCCACGCCGAAGATGGCAAGCACCACGCTGCCGCCGAAATAGCCCCTTTTTCTTCCGGCGAATTCCAGTACCCAGGATAACAATCCCCGTTTTTTGGTTTTCATTTTTTCCTCCTAATATTATTTCGGTTAGCATATGCTAACTTTATTTCTTAAAATCAAGGGCTGAAAAGCCCCTGATTTTTTGTTACTCCGCGTTTTTGAGCGCCTCGACCATATCGATCTTTTTGTTCTTCCGCGCTACCATCCAGCCAACGAGCAGGGAAACGCCGAAAGTGAGCAGGATGGAAACAAGATAGGTCAAGGGGCCGAGCATCAGTTTCATCTCGTATTCCGAGGCGAGCGCCGAGAGCATCCATTGCAGCGTTCCGAGCCCTGCCGGGAGCCCGAGCAAAACACCGATGACGGTCAGCCAGAGGTTTTGCGAGATCAAGAGCTGCCCGATCTTCTTTGACCGGAAGCCCAGCACTTTCAGCGTGGCAAGTTCGCGCGAGCGCTCAACGTAGCTCATCACACCGAGGTTGTAAAGCACTACAATCCCGAGGATCACGGCGGCAATGACCAGAATGATGACCATTCCGTCCATAATTTGCACGAAACTGCCGAAACTGTCCATCAGTTGGCGCTTATCCTGCTTGCCGGAAATGAGCTCCGACGAAGGAATCTCGCCCGAATCTTGGTTGGTATAAAGCGCCGAAATACTGTATTTGATCCCCAGTTCATCGGCAAATTCCGACGTCATGGTAACGCTTTCGGTCATAATGGAGCGATTGTAACCGACCACTTTTACGCGGTAGGTGTCATCGCTTCCGTAGGGTGAAAACTCGATGTATTCACCGATCTTTGCGCGGTCGGCGAGCCGCAGGCAGAGGTAAACGCCTTCGTTTGAAAGGGCAATCGTCTTGTTGTTTTTGTCGATCACGTCAAATCTGCCTTTTTCGTTGTGAACGATATCGAGTGTTGCCGTGTAACCGTCAATGCTGATGCCGGAGTAGCTTTCCCAGTCGGCGTCCAGGTCAAGGATCAACTGCCTTGCCGATTCATAGTCGGTTCCTTCCGCAAGGTTGACCTTGGTGGTATAGTGCGAAACGCCGTTGTCCAAGAGGTCGAGGAAGCCCGCCATGGTGTCGCGCATACCGAGACCGCCCACCAGAAGGACCATACAGCCGATGATGCCCACCAGCGTCATGGCAAAGCGGCTCTTGTGGCGCGCAAGGTCGCGGAGGTTCCATTTGGTTGCAAAGTTCATCTTGCCAAAGAAGGGCAGTTTTTCCAGCAGGGATTTTTTCATCTTTTTGGGGGTATAAGGGCGGAGCGCGTCGGCTGCTGTGCCGCGCAGCTGCGCCTTGACCGAGAGGAAACTGATGAGCATGAGGAGCAGGACCGTTCCGGCAATGACCGGCCAGCAGAACGCCGGGGTTGCCGCCGTCCAGTCGGGCATATCGAAATAGGTGCCCATCATGCCGTTCTCGCTCATCACCGCTTTGCAAACAAAATAGCCGAGCACCGCGCCGAGCGCCGAGCCGACGACGCCGATGAACAGACCGTAAAAGGAATAGTGCAAAAGGATCCTCCGGTTTTTGAAGCCGAGCGCTTTGAGAACGCCGATTTGCGTTTTCTCCTTGGTGGCAATGCGGTGCATTGTTGTTACCATCGTCAGGATCGCGATCGCAAGGAACAACACCGGCAGGATCGAGCCCATCGCTTTGCCCTCGGTCGCCTCTCCCATCGCCTCTTTGTAAATGGCATGGTCTTCTTTCGGAACGACCATCAGCGTTCTGCCGAGGGCAATGCCTACGGCGTCCTCCAATTCGGCTTTTTCCAGCCCCGAGCGCAAATTGATTTGTGCAAAGACCTTATCAGTCGCCGAGGCAAGCATTTCATCGGTCAGCATTGCCTCCGCCTGCACTTTTGCCGCTTCGGCAGGCACACCGGCTTTCTGCAAGCCGTCGATGAGATTGTTCAAAACCTTTTGCCGCAGAATGGCGTTCAGTTTTGCCGGGGAGATGTAGGCAAACCCGAAGGTGTTAAAATCCGGCATGACCTGGTTCGAGTCGGCAAGGCAGATCATGTGTTCGCCGGCCTTGATCAGGCCAACGACCTCGCCGTGGATCTCCATGCCCTGAAATTCGAGCGTCAGGGTATCTCCAACGGCAATTCCGTTTTTGTTTGCAAACTTATCGGAAAGCCAAATGCCGTCACCTTCCGGATCATATCCTTTGCCTTCCATCAGCGTAAAGGTGGAAACGGTGTAATTCTCCGAAACGTCCAGCGCGAGGGCTTTTTTGCTCTCGCCTTTGACTTCCAGATTGACCGAGAGATACCGCGTTGCCGCATCCACGCCCGGGATCGAGGCAATCTTTTGCAAATCCTCTTTGGTAAAGCCGGTTTCGGAATAGAGCCGATAATCGGCGTAATTCGTTTCGTCAAAGAATTTTCCGACGTCGTATTCAATGGTTTTCCACTCCATGTTGAAGCCGAGGAAAATGCCGATCCCCAGCGTCATCATAATGATCATGGAGATAAATTGCGCCTTGTAGCTCCACGCGGTGCGGAGCAGTTTGCGAAAGAGCATCACCACTCCACCTCGTCAGCGGAAAGCGGATTTTCCTGCTCTTCAATCGAGCGGATCTTTCCGTTCTT
>CAMOHW010000095.1 GCA_946615525.1 uncultured Clostridia bacterium
TTGCAGATAATCGTAAATCTCTATGTTTGTCGCATACCAAATGTCGTTTTTCCATTGATTCATGTAAGCGGTAAAGCGCTCAATGATCTCCCAGTTGTTGTAATCATGGAACTCATAGGCATGACCCCAGAGGTAAAACAATCTTGCCTCGCGATCAGCCGGGATGTTTACAAACTGCTCGGCAAGCTCCATCAGGCGCACATCGTTGTGATGGCAGGTGGCGGGCAACCGAAGCCAATCCCTCGGCAAATCAAAATCATGGGTGCTGACGGTTGTTCTTCCGTAAACAAGTCCGCAGCTCTTTGCCGCGCAAACAACATCCGGTGTTGCACCGGAAGTCCCGAAAGGATATGCCATACCGCGCACAACTCCGCCGAAAATGCGTTCCAGATTTTTGCGATCCTCGTAGAACTCTTCCACAACCGCGGCAGGCGGCAAAAGGTTCATGCGCGGATGCGTCAGCGTATGCACGGCGATCTCATGCCGACCGTTTGCAAACAACTCTTTGGCCTCGGCTTCGCTGATCATGCGCTTGCCGGGATCCCCTTCCGGGCGAAAGCATCCGCTGTTCAGGTTGAAGGTCCCCTTCATTCCGTATCGATCCAGAATATCCATCAGACGCCGGTCAAATACAACATCATCGTCATAGCTGAATGTGAGCGTCTTCACACGCCCTCCTGGAAAACGAACATATAAATTTTTTTCCATCATTTCCCAATTCCCCCATCATTTTAGATAGTCTGTTCCGCGATTCAGTATAGCATGAGAAAATGGCAAAGTCAATATTTTTCTTACAAATGATGACAAATCACGAAAAATGGTGTATAATAGAGACAAACAGGCATTTCGTCAAAACCACAAGGAGGCAAAAATATGCTTGAAATACGGAACGTAACAAAAATCTACCGCTCCAAAAACAAGGAGCAGGTCGTTGCGCTGAACAACGTTTCCATCGCCTTTCCCGAAACCGGAATGGTCTTTATTCTGGGTAAATCGGGCAGCGGTAAATCCACCCTTTTGAATGTGATCGGTGGTCTGGATAGTTATGACAGCGGCGAATTTGTAATTATGGGCAAATCCTCAAAGGATTTTGTCGGATCGGATTTTGACGCTTACCGCAACACTTTTATCGGCTTCATCTTTCAGGAATACAACATTCTGGATGATTTTTCGGTCGGTGCCAACATCGGGCTTGCGCTGGAACTGCAAGGAAAAAAGGCGACCAACGAAAAGATTTCGGATATTTTGAGGCAGGTTGACCTTTTGAACTATGCCAACCGCAAGCCAAATGAACTCTCCGGCGGTCAGAAGCAGCGCATCGCCATTGCCCGCGCTCTGGTCAAAGACCCGCAGATCATTATGGCGGACGAGCCGACCGGCGCTTTGGACTCCAAAACCGGCAAACAGATTTTTGACACGCTGAAAGAACTTTCCAAGCGGAAACTGGTGCTGATCGTTTCGCACGACCGCGATTTTGCCGAGCGCTATGCCGACCGCATTATTGAACTTGCGGACGGAAACATCATTTCCGACGTGACCAAGCACGAACGCGAAAGCGTTGCTTTGAGCGAGGGGATCGAGCAGATGAGCGAAGCGATCTTGCGGATCCGTCCCGGCTACCGCCTGACCTCGTCCGATATGAAAATGATCAACGAATATTTGGAAAAGAGCGAAACCGGAGTGTTGCTCTCTGCTGACAAGCGCGTCAACGAGGAACTGCGCAGCGCAGCCGGCATTACCGAAAGCGGAACGACCGCCGTCTTTGATCAGACCGACGCGCAAACCGATGTCAAACTTCAACAGTATGACGGGAAGAAGACAAAGTTCATTCGCTCCCGCCTGCCCATGAAAAACGCCATCAAAATGGGTTCTTCCGGCCTCAAACACAAAAAGTTCCGCCTGTTTGTTACCATTCTGCTTTCCCTGATCGCCTTCTCCATGTTCGGCCTTGCCGACACCATGGCGGCATATAACAAGGTCAACACCGCAACGCGCTCGATTTTGGACAGCAATATTGACAACGCATCTTTTGCCCTTTCGTTAAAGGAAACCTACCACTACTTTAACAACGGAAAAGAAAGAACCTCCGTATCCTATCGTCAAACCTCAATGAACGATCAGGATCTGCAAACGCTTTCCGAAAAAACCGGACTTTCGTTTATCCCCGTCTTTACCGGATCGGAGTATTCCGGCTCCGGTTCGATCTCACTTCAAAAATTCATGTCAAACTATTCCGGCACCATTTCCGCCTACAAGGCGCAAATGAACGGATTTGTAGCGCTTACCCAAAGCCAGTTGGATCAAACCTCCATGACTGTGAGCGGTCGGATGCCGCAAACAGACAACGAAATTGCCATTCCGAAATTCCTGTTTGACCAGTTCAATCTTTACGGATTCAAAAACAGCGAGAACGGCAGAAACGAAGCGGTTGAAGCCGGTTCCCTGACGACCGACGCGGCTTCCGCAAACTCCATTCTCGGCAAACACCTCTATCTGCGCCCCAACAACTCAAACACCGATACCGAATATACCATTGTAGGTGTTGTGGACACGCAGTTTGACAGCGAACGATACAAAGATTATCTAACCGAAAGCACCGGCGAGTTGAATTTGGATATTGCAGGGCTTCTCTTGCAAATGGAGTTGAGTGACACGCTGACCTACGGTTTCCACACACTCGGCTTTGTGACCGAAGGCGCCATTGCAAAGATGTCGGCAACCGTTCAAATCTACAATCGTAAAGAAATCGGCATTTCTACCAGTGAAACCGGGTTGCGCTGGGACGATAATCCGGATGTAAATGACGGTTCCTCTATCTGGTTTAACCGTATCGCTTCTCCCGATGAATTGAGCGGATTTACCGTTGTCCGTCTGGACGGAACCACCTACGCCACACTGGGTGAAAAAGAATACCTGGTCAGTGCAAACGCTTATTTCAGTCTGTTTTCCGGAAAAGGGATGGACGCCGTTGCGACCTACCCCAATACCGAGGACGCCTACAAATCCCTTTACTCCGAAGAGGCAAGAACATGGGCGCGCAACAACGCCGGCGACACCTCTTACTATTATCTGATCCCCTACGCCGCCGCATATAAAGCCGCGGAGAACAATTACAGCGGATCTGCAACCGAATCGAAAGAGGAAAGAAAAAACAATATTGAAAATAGTGCCTGGGATTTTTACTGGGCACAGGGAGAAACACTTGCTCAAAGCGCCCGGGAACAGTTATTTGCCGCCTACCTTTCGGATTTCGGTTTGGATGCCACCGCAATTCCTGCAGCATCAAAAGAAAAGCTCACACAACTGCTTTGGGATGTCTACCCGCAGGATAGAAACTTCAACACTTCGCTATATAACATCCGCAGAGTATTTGCAAACTACTACGCCGCCATTGATGTTTACGGAAGCGACAGCACCTTAAATGTGGATGAACTTCTGATCAACAGATACGGTTGGAGCAATTTGGAAGGTTTTAGCGACGAGGAAAAGAAAAATATTTTGTTCGATAATTTGGTCAACTCTTTGACCAATGAATCCTCCATGCAGAAAATAGGCACCTATTCTCCGTTGGAGATTTTGGCAAAATCCGCACCGGTCTTTGCGGAATTGACCGGAACCGAAACAGGAACCATTCCCTCCATTCGCAAGAGCAAATGGGACAACTCAGGGCAACAAATTGACACCGGCGCATATTCCGGATATACCCTTGCCGGATACTTTATCGAATCCGGCAACGGCGGATATTCCAGCAGTGATTCCCTGCTGGTTTCGGGAGACATTAAAGCAGATGTTCTTGCAAACTCCTCCTATACGAGCTATACCGAGATTGCAGAACATGAAACGGGATACTGGTCGTTTGCCATTGCTCCCATGCCGCGCGACAAAGCAAGCGTGCAAAAGTTGGTGGAGCTGAACTATGCCGAAGACCAAGACCTGCAATTTGAACTGCGCAACCAGGTTATGAACTCGCTGGACAATTTTAACAGTTTTATTGAGGTTGCCGCAAAAGTATTCCTGTATATCGGTATTGGATTTGCCGTGTTCTCCGCTCTCTTGCTGATGAACTTTATCTCGGTTTCCATTTCCTACAAGCGGCACGAGATTGGTATTTTGCGCGCGGTGGGCGCTCGCTCCTCCGATGTGTTCAAGATCTTCTTCAGCGAGTCCTTCATCATTGCGCTCATCAATTATGTGCTTGCCGTTGCCGCCACCATTACAACGGTGTTCCTCATCAATCGCGGATTCCGCGAAAACGGACTGACAGTCACCCTGCTCAACTTTGGCATTCGCCAGTTGGCATTGATGTTCCTGATCAGTTTGGGCGTTGCCGCCATTGCTTCCTTCCTGCCGGTTTGGAACATTGCGCGCCGCCGCCCGATCGACGCCATCCGCAACCGTTGACCTTTTTAGAAAAACTGCAAAAGAAAAGGACCGTTCCCGCGGGAACGGTCCTTGTTTTTTTCTGTTCGGGCATCAAAGCAGGTCGGCGATCTCCAACAAGAGGCGCTCGGTTTTCTCCCAGCCCAGGCAGGGGTCGGTGATGGATTTTCCATAGCATCCCTCTCCGATTTTTTGCGCGCCGTCTTCCAGCTAGCTTTCGATCATCAGCCCCT
>CAMOHW010000096.1 GCA_946615525.1 uncultured Clostridia bacterium
TGCGCCCAGCTCGTATTCGGCGCGCGCGAGCGTTGTTTGCGTGGGAATGAGCGAAAGGCCGGGATATTGCGTGGCAACAATGACTTCTTCGGCGGGCGCATCCTCTACCAGGAAGTCAAAAACCGTTTTTTTCAGGTTTTTCTTCAAAACGCCAAGCCCGCTGGTGGCATTTCCCTGGGGGTCCAGGTCAATCAGCAGCACCCGATAGCCCAAAACGCCCAGCGAAGCGGCAATATTGACGGCAGAAGTGGTTTTTCCAACGCCGCCCTTTTGGTTTGCAAACGAAATGATTTTTCCCATAAACGATACGTCCTTTCCATCAAACTCCCGGTATTTTTGCAAAAAAGCGAACAAAAAGGCGCTTGTCCGCCTCTTTTGTAGCATCAAAACGCCGTCGGCACTCTTTTTTCCGGGTTTTCTTCCTATTTATATATATTATAGCATTGCCACAGGCAAAATGCAAGCCCTTTTTCGCAATTCCTTGCAAAAATCTGCGCATTTTTGCAGCAAAATGCCTGACAAATATCGACAAAGACCGAAACAGATGTTTCACGTGAAACACGCCCTCTTTTCTGCAAAATGTTTCACGTGAAACAAAAAAGACCGCGCTTGCGGTCTTTTTTGCGGTTATTTTTGGTTTTTCAAAGCGGGTGTTTCAAAATTGCGGCATAGGCCCGCGGATACTCTACGGGGGTGGCGCTCTTTTTTGTAATTTGGATCAAATGGCGGCTTTCCGGCTCCCAGCCGCTTGCTTCTGTCGTTTTGCCCTGTCCTTCCGCTTCTTGGGGACAAAAGAGCGCGGTTTCCATATCCGCCTGCACTTCCCCGCCCAATTTTGCAATCGCCTGACGGGCGGCGGCAAGCTCTTCGGTGCCTTTTGCACCTTTTAGAGCGAGAAACGTGCCGCCAACGCGGACAAACGGGAGTGTCAGTTCGGCAAGGACCTGTAAGTTTGCAACGGCGCGCGCGGTGACCAGATTGAAGAATCCCCGCAGCTTTCCCTGCTCTTTCTCCTCGATTCTGCCGTAAATCGTCTTCAAGTTGGTCAAACGCAGCTCTTTTGCCGCTTTTTCTACAAAAGCGATCTTCTTTTGCGTGCTGTCAATGCCGGTGATGCGAAGATCAGGCCGTGCAATGGCAAACGGAATACACGGGAAACCGCCGCCGCAACCAACATCCAATATCGTTGCGCCTTCCGGCACAAGCGATTCTGCCAAAAGGCAGTCGGCATAGTGCTTTGCAATCATCTCGCGCGGCGAACGAATGGCACTGAGGTTGGTTTTTGCATTCTCGGCAAGAAACAATTCGGTAAATTGATAGAATTGCTCCACAATTTGCGGCTTGCAAAAGCGTTTCAAGCCGTTTTTTTCAAAAATTGCAGTAAAATCGGCCTGAAATGTGGCAAAATCCATGCAAATGCTCCTTTCTTGCGGAATGTTTCACGTGAAACAATTTGGCGCGGTTTTTAATGCAAACCCAAATAAATAAGCAAAACCGAGATGTCCGCCGGGTTGACGCCGCTGATGCGGGACGCTTGCCCGATGGTCAAAGGTTTGATTTTTTCCAGTTTTTGCGCCGCTTCAATGCGTAAACCGGCAATTTCTTTGTAGTTAAGGTCGGGCGGCAACTTTTTTTCTTCCAGTTTGCGCTGGCGCGCCACTTCGGCGTTCTGCCGCGTGACATAGCCGGCATATTTGATATCATACATAACGGTCATGCGCTCAGAACGCGAAAGTTCCGGGCGGTTTTGGTCAATTTCCGCCAGTTTTTCATAGGTAACGGCAGGTCTGCGGAGCAGATCGGCCAGCGAGGCGCCGGATTTGAGAGGCGTTTCTCCAAGTTCCTCCAAAAAGGCGTTTGCCGCCTCCGGAGAGACAAAAGTGGCTTCCAGACGGGCTTTTTCGGCGTCAATTTGCTGTTTTTTCTGCAAAAACGCCTCATATTGCTCCTGTTTGACCAGTCCGGCGCGGTATCCGACCGGGGTCAGGCGCGCGTCGGCATTGTCCTGGCGGAGCAGCAGACGGTATTCGGAGCGCGAAGTCATCATTCGGTAGGGCTCGTTGGTGCCTTTGGTGACCAGATCGTCGATCAGAGTGCCAATATAGCTCTCGGTGCGCGAAAGAATCATGGGCTCCAGCCCTTTGACCTTGCGCGCGGCATTGATCCCGGCAACCAAACCCTGTGCGGCGGCCTCCTCATAGCCCGAAGTGCCGTTGAATTGACCGGCGCCGAACAGTCCGGGAATGGTTTTGAACTCCAAAGAGGCGTTCATTTGCGTCGGATCGGCGCAATCGTACTCAATTGCA
This sequence comes from uncultured Clostridia bacterium, assembly GCA_946615525.1. GTDB lineage: Bacteria > Bacillota > Clostridia > Oscillospirales > CAG-272 > UMGS1865. Next base: position 2,307 of record CAMOHW010000096.1, read on the forward strand.
TAGGCGTAACGCATAATTTGGGCGTTTTCAAAGCCGGGAAGCGTTTGCACCATGGCGTGTTGGACGTCGGTGGGCAGAGAAGTGGAAAATCCCTGCAAATACATCTCGTTGGTATCCTCACCAAGCGGCTCCAAAAAGAGCTGATGGCGGTCTTTATCGGCAAAACGGACCAGTTTATCCTCAATGGAAGGGCAATAACGGGGGCCTGTTCCGTGGATCTTGCCCGAATAGAGGGCGCTCCGGGTGATATTTTCGCGGATGACGCGGTGTGTTTCGGCGTTTGTATAGACAATATGGCAGGGAATTTGCTTCATTCCGGCAAAAGCGTCCTCGCGCGTGCGATAGGAATAAGGAAGGATCTCTTCCTCGCCGGGTTGCTCTTCCAGCTTGGAAAAGTCGATGGAGGAGCGCTGAATACGCGCCGGAGTGCCGGTCTTGAAGCGAACAAGCTGCACTCCGATATCGGAAAGCGATTTGGAGAGCAAACTTGCGGGCAGAGAACCGTCCGGACCGGCAGAATAACTGGTATTTCCAACAAAAACGGCGCCATCCAGATAGGTCCCGGTGGCAATGACGACCGCTTCGCACTCCCAAACCTCGCCCAAACGGGTGGTTACCGAGCAAATTCGGGGCAAAATTGCCGTTTTTTGCGAATGTTTCACGTGAAACATTGCTTTTTCGGCGGTTTCTTTTGTGGAACAATCTGGCAAGGGAGTTAAATCTCTTTTCGCCTTGACATTGTTAATACTTTCACAATCTTGACAAAGGGAAGAGGTGGTTTGCACGGAAACGATTTCTGCCTGGACTACGCGCAAATGCGGAGTGTTTTCCAGCGTTTGTTTCATCAGGGCATGGTATTTTTGCCGATCGGCCTGGATCCGTTTGCTTTGCACCGCCGCACCTTTGCCGAGGTTGAGCGTGCGGGATTGCAGAGTCACGCGGTCGGCGGCATAACCCATCTCACCGCCCAAGGCGTCAATTTCGTAAACCAGGTGCCCCTTTGCCGTTCCGCCAATGGAGGGGTTGCAGGGCATATTGGCAATGCTATCCAGCGAGAGGGTGAACAAAACGGTGTCAACTCCCATGCGTGCGCTTGCAAGCGCCGCTTCAACGCCGGCGTGCCCCGCGCCAATGACGGCGACAGAAGTTTTTAACTCGTTCTTCATGGCTTTTCCCTCCTTTTTGCTGTATTTTTTCTGAAAAATGGTCGATTTTTGCATATACGTCCTTCAAATTATGGACAAATCCACAGATTGTGGAAAAGTGACCTGTTTTTTCTAAAATTTGCAACCCGTATATTCAAAAAACAGGTTTTTTGAGTGTTTTTTCACTTTTAAAAATGCGTTTTTCGGTTGCCAAAAGAGATACGGCAACATCATGCGGCTCGGGGAAGACGGTTTCCAGGATCGTGCTCTCGGCGCAAACGCCGATGGTGACGCCCGGGAAATTGGCTAAAAACCGGTCATAAAATCCACCGCCGAAGCCGATACGGTATAAGTTTTTGTCATATCCCAACGCCGGGACCAAACAAACGGTATGCTCGTCCGGAATGAGCAGGTTTGCGTTTTCCGGCGGAACGGGGATGCCGTAAGCGCCGGGGACAAAGTCGTTCGGGGTTTCTGCTTTTCGAAAGGACAGGGTGTGATTTTTCGAGTCGCAGACCGGAAACCCGACCGGGATTTTGCGCTTGATGGCAAGTTCCGCCAGCGGCAAAAGATTGATTTCGCCCTTTACGGGGTAGTAGCAAAGCAACATGGATGCCTCTAAAAAGAGGGGCAGCGCCGCAATTTGACTGCACACGGCGCGACCGAGGGCGCAAAGCGCCTCCGGCGGGAGCGCTTTGCGCTCGGCAAGCAGGGCTTGCCGCAACAGGCGCTTGCGCTCGGGCGCGGGCGCCTGAACGGTCGCGCGGGAAAGGATCGGTTCAAAATCAGATTTCATCATTTCAAAAAAACGACACCGTCAATCGGCGAGAATGGCTTTTTGCACACGGTCGGCAACGGATTTTCCGCGCAGGGCGGAAAGGATCTCCAGCCCAAACTCCATGGCAACGCCCATACCTGCGGCGGTAATGACGTTTCCGTCCCGCACCACGCGCTTTTTGGAGATTTTTGCGCCGGCAAGTTCGCTTTCAAAACCGGGGAAGCAGATTGCCTCTTTGCCGGCAAGGTAATTCCGCCTGCCAAGCACCATCGGCGCGGCGCAAATGGCGCAAAGGAGTCCGCCGTTCGCGGCGCATACGCGCAGGGCGAGAAGGTAGCCGTCAAAGCAGATCCGGCAGCGA
>CAMOHW010000097.1 GCA_946615525.1 uncultured Clostridia bacterium
CGCAAAGAACCGATGGAAACCAGATCCTCGGCGTTTTTTGCGGTGGAATAGTATTTGCGAACAATGTGGGAAACCAAACGCAAATTGTGCAGGATCAACTTTTGCCGCGCATCCTCACTTCCGCCCCGCGCTTCCAAAAACAGACGGTGTTCCTCTTCATGCGAAAGAGGGGGCGGATACTTTTGCGGAGTGGAAATGCCGAGAATAAAATGTGTTACGCGTGTCAAAAGCGAAAGAATCAGGGCAAACATAAGGCGCCTCCCGGGGAAAAATAGTGAACGGTAGAGTATATGCTCTGTTTTTTCGGATTTTGCATGGCTTTTTTCTTTTTTTGGTTGACATTCATTTTGAAAAATGGTAAAATATAGATGTTGAAATCCAAAAAACGGAAGGGAATCACCGATATGAAAAAAATCTTCGGAAATGCTGTTGTCGGGCAAAGCGGAGGTCCTACCGCCGCCATTAACGCAACGCTTGCAGGTGTTGTTCGCGGCGTTCTTGATAACGGAAAAACCATTGCCAAACTCTATGGAATGAAGAACGGTATTGAGGGGCTTTTGCAGGAAGATCTGATCGATCTTTCGGCGTTTTTTGCCGGTTCTGCCGAAAAATTGTGTATTTTGGAGCAAACTCCGGCGGCGGCTTTGGGCTCCTGCCGGCTCAAATTGCCTAAACCGCAGGATGATGCCGCTTTTTACGAGCGTTTGATTGCCATTTTCAAAAAATACGATATTCGTTTCTTCTTCTATATCGGCGGCAACGATTCCATGGATACCGTTGCAAAACTGACAGCATATCTTGAAACTTCCGACTATGAAATGAAGGTCATGGGCATTCCCAAAACCATTGACAACGACCTTTTGGGGACCGATCATACACCGGGCTACGGTTCGGCGGCAAAATACATTGCCGTTACCATGCAGGAGGTCCTGCGCGACTGTGCGGTTTACCGCATTCCCGCCGTTACCATTGTGGAATTGATGGGCAGGGACGCCGGCTGGCTGACTGCCGCTTCCGCCGTTGGCAGAATTACCGGAGGTATGGAACCTGATTATGTCTATCTTCCGGAATGCGTTTTTGATTTGGACAAGTTCCTTTCGGATGTCAAATCGGCGCTTGCGCGGCATCCCAATGTTGTCGTAGCCGTTTCGGAGGGGGTTTGCTTTGCCAACGGGCGCTATGTCGGTGAGGGAAGCCAAAGCGGAGCCACCGATAAGTTCGGGCATGCCTATCTTGCCGGCGTTGGCAAGGTTTTGGAGTGTGCCATTCGGGAATCCATCGGTTGTAAAGTGCGCTCGCTGGAATTGAGTTTGCCTCAACGGTGCGCCGCGCATTTGGCATCGGATACCGACCTGACCGAGTCGGCAGGCGTTGGTAAGGCGGCTGTTCTGGCGGCTTGCAGCGGTGTTTCCGGCGAGGTCATGGCCATCGCTCGTGCCTCCGGCGAGCAGTATATCGTTTCCTATGAGCATCATCCCGCATCTTCGATCGCCAACGGTGTTCGGAAGGTGGATCCGGAGTTTTGCGTGCCGGAAGGGAACAATGTTACCGATTCTTTCTGCCGTTGGCTTTTGCCGCTGATTCAGGGAGAACGCGAAATGCAATATCAAAACGGTCTGCCGGTGCATTTGACATTCTGATTTTCAAAAAGCAACGCGTTTGGTTCTAAAAACGGCGGTTTGTCCGTAAAATGGTAAAAACTCATTTTGGAGGGTTGCCATGAAACGGATCCTGATTGTTATGGGAACAAGACCGGAGGCCATCAAACTTTGTCCGGTCCTTCCGGCATTACGCGCAAAAGAGATGGAGCCAATCGTTTGTTCCACCGGTCAACATACCGAACTGTTGGAGGAAGCGCTACGGGATTATGGCGTTGTACCGCAAATTTCTTTTTGCGCAATGGAACCGGAACAACCGCTGACCAAATTGTTTGCAAAACTGATACAAGGGCTTGGAGAGGCGATTCGCAAAGAAAAGCCCGATTGCGTGATGGTGCAAGGAGATACCGCAACCGCATTTGCGGCATCGCTTGCCGCGTTTTATGAGGATATTCCCCTGGCGCATATCGAGGCGGGTTTGCGCACAAACCGGATCAAACTGCCGTTTCCCGAGGAAATGCACCGCCGTTCGATCGCTGTTTTGGCAGATTATCATTTTGCGCCAACTGCTTTTGCAAAACAAAATCTTTTGAGTGAGGGCATTGACGAAAATCGGATCCACATGGTCGGAAACACGGTGATCGACGCACTCCGGTTCTCGCAAAGTCAACCTGTTACTCCGGAATGGGATATTCCGGCACGCCTGTTTCCCGTTCTGTTTACGGCTCATCGGCGCGAAAATATCGGGAAACCGATGCTTGGAATGTTCCGGGCGCTCCGGCGCATTGTGGAAAGCCACGAGAATGTTTTTGCCTTCTGCCCGCTTCATTCCAATCCCAAAGTCCGCGAGGCGGCAAGAGTCTTGGAGGGGTGCGACCGCATTCGCATCATTGATCCGCCCGGTCCGGTCCGTTTTCACGCGCTCCTTTCCAAATGCCGTCTGGTTTTGACCGACAGCGGCGGCATTCAGGAGGAGGTCACCTCGCTTGGCATTCCCACCATTGTCATGCGCTATTCTACCGAGCGGATGGAAGGGATACACGCAGGGAACCTGATGCTTTCGGGAACGCACGAGGACGGGATCGTATGCGCCGCCAATGCGCTGTTGCGCCCAAACTCCGAACTATACGAACAAATGAGTCATCCGTCGGATATTTTCGGTGACGGAAAGGCATCTGAACGGATCGCGGATATTTTGGCAAGAGCATAAAAAATACAACACATTTTCAAAAATATGTTGCAAAGTACCGCGTTTTATGGTATAATAATATCCTACAAGCAGGAATCCCCAAAAAACAAAAGGAAAGGATGAAGCCATGAAGAGGAAATTGATCAGTTGCTTTCTCGTTGCCATTGCAATCATCTGTTTTGTCGCGGCCATCGTGTTGCTGGTGTTTGCAGGGCGAATCACCGGTTATAAAAAGCCGTTGTATATCATTGTGGGAACTTTGCTGTTCATTCTTTTCGCGCTCGTCATGTTTTATTGGTGGATCTCCCGAAAAGAGGATCCCAACTTCTTCCTTTACGACAGTCAGACCGAACAGAATATTCCGGTGGAACAACTCACCGAACGCACGGTGATCGAGCGAATGACCTATTTTGTAGGCAAACTTGCCCCCTCGCCGGAAATGCTTTGGTCGGGGAATGTTCTGGAATGGACCAGTAAATTCGGACATCGCGGCATTTTCAAACCGTTGGTTGCCTACAAAATGCTATATGATTTGAGTTTGCAGGGTGCCGATTCCTCCTATTGGGATTATCTTGCAAACGCCTCGGATGAATCCCTGGGTATTCTTTGCGCCTCCTTGGAGCGCGCAGACGAAAAGAAAATTGTTCGCGCATTTCGTTTGATCATGGAAGCCGAACCCAAGCCGGGTCCGCAAATGAAAGAGTTTCTAAGCAGAAATACCGCATATTTCAGCAGCAGAATGCTGATGTATGTCAAAAAGAATATTGATTGCTTTTACTAAAAAGGATTCAAAAAAGAGGGCTGCAACCCGAAAAACGGGTTTGCAGCCCTCTTTTTTTGCATTTCTACCAATAATATTATGCAAAACTCTTGACAAACCTTAAAAAATCTGTATAATTGTATACATAAATACAAGATGGGAGAAAGAATCATGCTTGAAATTTCGCAAAAAACAAATCTTTTGGAGCAGGAAACCTTTAAGTTTTCCTTGCAGGATGTTGAGGAACCCAATTTGTTCCGCGACATCTATCCTTATGAAGAAGTTCCGCGCGTTGCTTTCAACCACCGTCGGGTGCCGATTGGAATGCCGGAGGATATCTGGATCACCGATACATCTTTCCGCGACGGTCAGCAGTCGGTTGAGCCCTATTCGGTCAAACAGATCGTGGACCTTTACAAACTCATGTCCCGTTTGGGCGGTCCCTATGGAATCATTCGCCAGACCGAGTTCTTTGTTTACAGCAAGAAGGACCGGGAAGCGGTAGCAAAGTGCCAGGAACTTGGCTTGAAGTTCCCGGAGATCACCACCTGGATCCGCGCCAGCAAGGAGGATTTCAAACTGGTGCGCGATCTTGGCATTCGCGAAACGGGTATTTTGGTATCTTGCAGTGACTATCACATTTTCAAAAAGATGAAAATGACGCGCCGCGAGTGCATGGAGCATTACCTTGCCGCCGTGAGCGAGGCGTTTGAAGCCGGCGTTATGCCGCGTTGCCACCTGGAGGACATTACCCGCGCCGATTTTTACGGCTTTGTAGTGCCTTTTGTAAATGAATTGATGAAACTTTCGGCACAGGCAAAAATCCCGGTGCGCATCCGCGCTTGCGATGCTGATTCTCGGAAGCGTCAGTGAAAGCACGCTTCTGATGCTGTTTGCGGTGGTTTTCTCGGTCGTGACGGGCTTTTTGATCCTGCACGGCGGCAGGCGCACGGAGTTCGGCACGCAGATCATCTCCCAGGCGCTGGGCTACCGGCGGATCAACGCGGACCGGCGGCTGACCTCGGGGCGCTACC
>CAMOHW010000098.1 GCA_946615525.1 uncultured Clostridia bacterium
CGCACACGTAGACGAAGTCGCACTGCTCCCATCCCCGCCTGCGCATCTCGGCGCACACCTCCCCTACCGAGCTGAAAGAACTGGAACAAAAGCTCCAATCCATCGCCCATGAAAAAGAGGAAGCCATTTCGGCGCAGGATTTTGAACACGCGGCGCACCTGCGCGACGAGGAGCAAAAGCTGAAAACCGAATTTAACTCCAAAAAAGGCGAATGGGAGCGCGCAAATGCCGACAAAGACCTTTCGGTTGGCGCTTCCGACATTGCCGACATTGTAACCCAGTGGACCGGGATCCCCGTCAATCGTCTTTTGGAGGAGGAAAGCGAAAAACTTTTGCACCTGGACGAACTGCTCAAAGCGCGCGTCATCGGGCAGGACGCCGCTATTACCGCGGTCAGCCGCGCCATTCGCCGCGGCAGAATGGGGCTTAAAGACCCCAAACGTCCGGTCGGCTCCTTTATCTTCATGGGCCCTACCGGCATTGGCAAAACCGAACTTGCCAAAGCGCTTGCCGAGGTGATGTTCGGGGATAGTTCCGCTATGATCCGTTTGGATATGTCCGAATACATGGAAAAGCACAGTGTTTCCAAGCTGATCGGTTCCCCTCCCGGCTATGTTGGGTATGAGGAAGGCGGACAACTGACAGAGCGCATCCGCCGTCGCCCCTATTCGGTAGTCCTGTTTGACGAGATCGAAAAAGCACATCCGGATGTCTTCAACATTCTGTTGCAGGTTCTGGAAGATGGTGTTCTGACCGATTCGCAAGGTCGGCATGTAGATTTTCGCAACACCATTTTGATTTTGACCTCCAATGTTGGTGCTTCGGAGCTTTCGGGGGCAAAATCACTTGGCTTTACCTCGGGAAATGCGACCGAAACCGATGACAAAGCACGCCGCGATAAGATGATGGGCGCACTGAAAAACACCTTCCGCCCCGAATTTTTGAACCGGATCGACGATATCATCATCTTCAACAGTCTTGGTCAGAAAGAAATTGAAGACATTGCCCTTTTGATGTTGGAAGATGTCATCAAACGGATCGAGGAGATCGGCATTCACATCCGTTTTGACGCAAGCGTTCCTGCGCTGCTCGCCAAAGAAGGGTTTGACCCGGTTTACGGTGCGCGTCCGTTGCGCCGTGCGGTGGTCCGCCTGGTAGAAGACGCGGTTTCTACCGAGATCCTGGAAGGTAGGATCCATGCCGGCGATTCGGTTTGCGCGCACGCCGAAGAAGGCAAACTCATTTTTGAAAAAGAATAACCGGGTCGTATAATCAAAAACCCCTTTTCGGGCATATCCTGTCATTACAAAACAGGATTCCGAAAGGGGGATTTTTGATGAAAACGCTGGGCTATTACAACGGTGAAATTGCCGAATTAGAGAATTTGTCCATTCCCGTTTTGGACCGTGCCTGCTACTTTGGGGATGGGGTATATGACGTCACTTATAGCAGAAATTACCGCGTTTTTGCCTTAAAAGAGCATATTGCAAGACTTTTTCAAAGTGCCGAAAGCGTTCAGATCCATCCTGCAATTTCGCAAAAAGAATTGTGTATGTTGCTCTGTTCCCTTTTGCGGCGAATGCGCACGGGAGAAAACCGCATTTACATCCAGTTTTCCCGCGGAAGCGGCACAAGGAACCATGCCTTTCCAAGCAAATCCAAGCCAAATCTGTTGCTGATGATCGAGCCGGCAACTCTGCGCGACCCCTACAAGCCCATGAAGTGCATTACCCGGCCGGACACCCGATTTTTCCATTGTAATGTCAAATCGCTCAACCTGCTGCCCAATGTTCTGGCAAGCGAAGCGGCGGCCCGCACGGGCGCTGACGAATGCATCCTTTTGCGCGGCGACACGGTAACCGAATGCGCGCATTCCAACCTTTTCCTTCTGAAAGACGGAAAAATAATAACACACCCGGCAAACGAGCAAATCTATGCCGGGACCGGTAGAGCGCATCTGATGGAGTTATGCCGTATGGTGGGCATTCCTGTTGAGGAACGCACATTTTCCCTTGCAGAATTGAAAAAAGCCGATGAGATACTGATCACATCGGCTTCTGTCCTCTGCGCGCCTGTAACCGAACTGAACGGAGTCGCCGTTGGCGGCAAAGCCGGGGAAACGGTGCGCGCTTTACAGGATGCGCTATTGCAACAATTTTATGACGAAACGAACTGATAATTTACGCTTTTTGCGCCTCATTATAGGCGGCACGAACGGCTTTGGCAAGCTGATCGGCGCAGGATGTAGGACGAGGACCGCAGGTATTGCCCTGTAGATATTGTTCAATTTTTTCTACTGTCCACCCGTCCACCAATTTTGCAATGGCTTTCAGGTTCCCGTTGCATCCTCCGTAAAAAACAATGTTGGTAACCACATTGCCGTTCAAATCAAAACTGATGACTTTGGAACAGGTCATTTGGGTTTTATAATCATATCGCATTGGGGGATTCCCTCCTGTTTGAAAAAACGACGGCGCACGGCATCTTGCCGCACGCCGTCATCTATTTTTATTCTTCAGCGGGCGCTTCGGCAGGGGCTTCCTCGGCGGGAAGTTCCTCAACAGGAGCTTCTTCGGCAGGAACCTCTTCTGCGGTTTCATCTTCCATCAAAGCGCGAATGGAAAGACTGACTTTGTGATTCTCATCATCAATATCAATGATCTTTGCATCAACAGTCTGTCCAACTTCCAGCACTTCGCCCGGGTTGGCGATGCGTTTGGTGGAAATGCGCGAAACGTGGATCAAGCCGTCAACGCCGTCAATGATCTCGGCAAAAGCACCGAAAGCCTGCAGGTTGACGATCTTCACGGTTGCAACATCACCCACGGCATAGCGTGCCTTAAAGATGTTCCAGGGGTTATCCGCCTCGGTCTTGTAGCCCAGGGAGATCCGCTTCTTTTCGGGATCAAAGCTCTTGACGAAAACGGTGATCTTATCGCCTACCGAAACGACCTTGGAAGGATCGCTGATGCGCTTCCAGGAAAGTTCGGAAACATGGACCATACCGTCAACGCCGGAGCCAAGTTCTACAAACGCGCCGTAGGAAGTCAGACTTCTGACCGTGCCCTCATAGGTCTTTCCGACCTCGATGGACGACCAGAACTCGGTTGCTTGTGCGCGTTTCTCTTCCCGCAGGACCTGACGGATAGAGCCGATGGCTTTTTTGCCCTGCGGCTTGATCTCGATCACACGGAAACGAACATCGGTTCCCACCAATGCGTTCAAATCACCGTCCTTCGGAACGCCGGTTTGAGACGCGGGAACAAAGACGCGGTTTGCATTGACAAAAATGACAACGCCTCCGCGGACCGCCTCGGCAACTTTGCCTTCCAGGATGGTTTTCTCCTCGCAGGCGGCAACAATGGTTTTCCAGTTGCGGTCGGCGTCCACTCTCTTCTTCGAGAGTTCGGCAACCCCTTCCACATCACTGACGCGAATGACAAAGGCTTCAACCTTGTCACCCTTTTTGAAGGTTTCTGTCAACTTCAATGCGGGATCGTCAGAAATCTGATCCGCTTTGATGTAGCCGGTAACGCTGGTGCCGAGGTCGAGTTGCAACTCATTGTCGGTTACTTGCGTAACGGTTCCGATAACGACGTCTCCTGTATTTAAAGTTGAGCATTGCTCTTCAAGCATTTGTTCGAAATTTTCGATCATTTCGCTCATGGTTTGATATACCTCCTCTATTTCCTTGCGCGGCGTTGAAGCGCCTGCAACAATTCCAATCTTTTTACATCCGGCAAAAGCGCCGGCATCCAGTTCTGCGGCAGACGCGATCCAAACGGTGTTGGCGCAGTTTGCTTTGCAGATCTGATATAATTTGGCGGTATTGGAGCTTTCCCTGCCGCCAACAACAATCATTCCCTCACAAAGCGCGGACAGGCGTTTTGCCTCTGTTTGTCTTTGCTCGGTAACACTACATATTGTATCAAAAATGATTGCATTTGTATATAGATTTTTGAGAATTTGTTGACTTTTTTCCCAATTCACCAAATTCAAGGTTGTTTGTGCCGCCATGAGCGGCGTTTTTTTGGTTATTTTGCCAAGGGCAGAACTTTCCAATGCCGCCGAAAGCTCCTCGGCAGAAGAAAAGACATATTTCTCTCCATCAAAATAACTCATAATGCCAATGACTTCGGGATGGTCCTTTGCACCGATCAGCAAAAAGACATTTTCAGCGCCGCTGTTTTCGGTGGCGATTTTATGGATCTTTTTGACATATGGGCAGGTGCAATCCAAAACCCGAAAATAGGGGTTGCCTGCCGCCGAACGATCCAAGCACTCTTGAATTTCTTTGGAACATCCGTGCGCGCGGATCAAAAGCGTTACCGGGTGATCGGCGTCCGCTTTTTCACAAAGTGCAGGGATTTCGGACTCGGTAACCGTGCGGACTCCTCGCTTTTCCAGGCGCTCATTGTATTGCTCGTTATGGATCAAATGACCGAGTGTGCAAACGATCTCTCCGGGGGACGCCTGTTTGAGTGCTTCTTCCAATCGATCGGTCGCGCGTTGAACGCCAAAACAGAATCCGGCGTGTTCCGCAAGGACAACCGGCCCGTTTTTT
>CAMOHW010000099.1 GCA_946615525.1 uncultured Clostridia bacterium
GCGCTACGACCGACCGTTTGCCAATGCGACGGAGCCCGTCCGCAAGACCGATGGTGGTGGTGGTTTTGCCCTCGCCCGCGGGGGTGGGAGTAATGGCGGTGACCAGGATCAGTTTGCCGTTTTTGCGCTTTGATGTTTCCAAGAGGGCGCGGTCCACCTTGGCTTTGTATTTTCCATAGGGTTCCAGATAGTCGTCGGGGATCTCTACTTCTTTTGCAATTTGTGTAATGGGGCGCAGTTTGCAGGCCTGCGCGATTTCAATATCGGTCAAGTATGTCATTGATGTATCTTACCTTTCAAAAATTGGTGCCGTTCCAGCCCCAGGCGGTGCTGAACGTGTAATTGATGTAAACATGATCGGCGGCAATACCGAGCTCGGAGCCAAAGACCTCGCAAATTTTTGCGGTCAAAGTCTCGCAATCGGCGGGGGATGCCTTGCCGAAGATCTCCACCTCTACCATTGCCATGGGGGCGTTGTTTTCACCGGCAAACCAGAGCCGGCAGTTCTCCTGAAAGTTCAGCATCAGCCAGCGTTCGCTTTTGCCGGGCAACAGGGCGATCGCCTCGCCCAGCTTGGCTTTGAGCGCGGCTTCACGCTCCTTCGAGATGGAAAAATTGAGCTTGGTATCAATGAACGGCATAAGACACCTCCAAGTATCATTTTTATTATATCAATATCCATTATAACATGAAAACAAAAAAAGTCAATGCACCAAAATAAAAAACTCGTTCCGACTTGACATTTTTTAGGGAATTGTGCTACAATATAGGCAGACTCTGGGAAAGGAAAACGCAACGGACCTGTTGCCTTTGGAACATGATGAAACCGATTTTTGATTCTGCCAATATTTTACTGCCCGATTTTGGAAAGGTGGACGGCAAACGCTGGGCGGTGGTCGCTTGCGACCAATACACCAGCGACGCGGATTATTGGGAAACCGCAAAAAACTTTGTAGGGGATTCTCCCTCCACCCTGCGGCTGATGCTTCCGGAGATTTTTCTTGGCAGGAATGACGCCGAGCGGATCGCAAAGATCCACGCCGAGATGAAAAAAGCCCTGCAAACCGTTTTGCAGGAGCATCCCGATTCTATGATCTACCTGGAACGCCGTCTGGAAGGCGGCAAGATGCGCCGGGGTTTGATCGGCAAGGTGGATCTGGAGGCATACGACTACAATAAGGGCTCTACCTCGCTTGTCCGTGCCACCGAAGGAACGGTGCTGGAGCGCATTCCGCCCCGCGTTGCCGTTCGCCGCGGCGCACCGCTGGAAATGCCGCACGTGTTGCTTTTGATCGACGATCCGCAAAAAACGGTGATCGAGCCGCTGACCGGAACCCTGACCGAGAAATGCTACGACTTTGACCTGATGGCAGGCGGCGGACACGTTACCGGCTATGCTGTTCCCAAAGAGGTGCAAGAGGCGGCGAAGCGCGCTCTTTCCGCGTTGATTACGCCCGAAGCCATGATGAAAAAATACGGTTCTGCCGAACTTGCCCCTCTGCTCTTCGCGGTCGGTGACGGCAACCATTCGCTTGCCTCGGCAAAAGCATACTACGAGGAGATCAAAAAAGAGATCGGCGAAGCCGCGCTCTCGCATCCGGCAAGATATGCGCTTTGTGAGGTGGTCAACCTGCATGACGACGATTTGGAGTTTGAGCCGATCTATCGTGTAGTATTCGGCGCAGACCCGTTGGATCTGATCGATTCTTTCCGCACCGCCGTTTCCAAACTGCAGGGAAATGCAAAGCCGCAAAGTGTGACGGTCCTTTGCGGAAAAGAGGAAGAAACCATCGCCATTCCGACCCCCGAAAAACAACTTCCGGTGGGGACGGTGCAGGTTTTCTTGGATGATTACCTTGCAAAACACCCCGGCGTGAAGGTGGACTATATTCACGGAGTGGACGCCGTCCGGCGTCTGGTCGCGGGCGGGAACGGGAATGTCGGCTTCCTGTTTGCCGGAATGGAGAAGGACGAACTTTTCCGCACTGTGCTTTATGACGGTGCGCTTCCGCGCAAAACCTTTTCCATGGGGCGCGCGCAGGATAAACGCTTCTATTTGGAATGCCGCAAAATTGAAAGATGAAACTTTTATGAAGTTCAGACCGTTGAAAAAAGAAGAGCTGGCGCAGTTCATTTTGGATGTTCAAGAGGCGTTTCAAAAGGGCTACGAGGATTATTTTGGGAAATGCGAGGACACCATCATTCCCGAAAAAGACATCCTGGAATCCTACAACGCCAAAGGCGCAAAGGCGTTTGTTATGGAGGAGGACGGTCAAATCGTCGGCGGAGCGATCGTTGCCATCGACGGGGAAACCAACGTCAACGAACTGCACATTCTGTATGTCAAGGTCGGCTGTCAATCAAAAGGGGTCGGCTTTGCAATTTGGGAGCAGATTGAAAAACGGTATCCCGAAACACAAATTTGGAAGACCTGCACCCCGTATTTTGACCAAAGGAACATTCATTTCTACGTCAACAAGTGCAAATTTCATGTTGTCGAGTTTCTCAACCGCTATCACCATCCCGACGAGGGTTCGGATGATTTTATCGGTGACCACGGCGAAGGAATGTTTGAATTTGAAAAGGTGATGAAATAAAAATCAAAAGACCGGAAAAACATCCGTTGGGGTGTTTTCCGGTCTTTTTTCTTACATTCGGCAGTGGATCAATCGTCCGTTTCGTGTGCAAACGATTCGCGCGGGCGGAAAATGAGAGAAATACACCAAAGTCCGGCAAGCGCGACCACGGTATAGATGATGCGAGCCAGCAGGGTAGAAGAACCGCCGCAAATACGCGCAACCAGGTCGAATTGGAACAAGCCGATGCTGCCCCAGTTGAGCGCGCCGATCACAACGAGGATCAACGCGATCCGATCCATAATCATCATGGTTGAAAGGCTCCTTTCGGAAAAAATAAAGGGGGCAAATGCACAAAAACGGAAATCGTCCGTCCCCCATCGCGGCGCAAGATCCGTCGGCAGTAGTGTAACCGGAAAAGGCAAAAATCATGCAAAAAATCAAATTGGAAACCAATGGGAACCCCGGCGTGCAAAAACCGGCGAAAAAAGCGAAAAACAGGCGGCGAGTTGCGCGTTTTGTCTTGACAAGATATAGAATACCTGTTATAATGATTTTGTATGAAAATTACCATGGAGGGAAGAAAATGGAAGCAAAAAAACTGCAAACGCTCCGCGAGATCGCCAAGCGCGTCCGCATTGGCGTCATTGAAGGCACACACGCCGCAAAATCGGGTCACCCGGGCGGCTCCCTTTCGGTGGCGGACATTCTGACCTACCTTTATTTTGAGGAAATGAACATTGATCCCAAAAATCCCAAATGGGAGGATCGCGACCGCTTTGTGCTTTCCAAAGGGCATTGCGCGCCGGCGCTTTACGCCGTGCTTGCCGAGCGGGGCTTTTTCCCGCCCGAGGAACTGCTCACTCTGCGCAAATATCCCTCGCGCCTGCAAGGACACCCGGATATGAACTCCACCCCCGGCGTAGATATGTCGGCGGGTTCGCTGGGACTTGGCATCAGCGCGGCGGCGGGAATGGCGCTTGCCGGAAAGATTGATGGCAAGTCTTATCGCGTTTACACCGTCGTCGGTGACGGCGAGAGCGAAGAGGGACAGGTTTGGGAGGCGTGTATGTTTGCCGCCCACTACAAGCTGGATAATCTTTGCGTGGTGATCGACTGGAACGGTCTGCAAATCGACGGTCCGGTCGCCGAGGTCATGAACCCCACTCCGCACGATAAAAAACTGGAGGCATTCGGCTTCCATGTCATCTCCATTGACGGCAACGATATGGAGCAGGTTGCCGCCGCGTTTGCCGAGGCAAAAACGGTCAAGGGCAAACCCACCGCCATCATTGCCAAAACGGTCAAGGGCAAGGGCGTTTCGTTTATGGAAAACCAGGTCAAATGGCATGGCAGCGCGCCAAATGACGAACAATATGCACAGGCGCTTGCCGAATTGAAGGGAGGCAACTGATATGGCGGAAAAACTGGCAACGCGCGAGGCATACGGCAACGCGCTGGTAGAACTTGCGGAAAAATACGATTTTGTCGTTCTGGATGCCGACCTTGCCGAGGCAACCAAAACGGTCAAATTCAAAAAGGCATATCCCGACCGGTTCTTTGATTGCGGAATTGCCGAAGGAAATATGATGAGCGTTGCGGCGGGCATTGCCTCCACCGGAAAACCGGTGTTTGCCTCCAGCTTTGCCATGTTTGCGGCAGGACGCGCCTTTGAGCAGGTGCGCAACTCCATCGGATATCCGCACCTCAATGTCAAAATCGGAGCAACACACGCCGGCATTACCGTTGGCGAGGACGGCGCCACCCACCAGTGCAACGAGGACATCGCCCTGATGCGTACCATCCCCGGCATGGTGATCCTGAACCCCGCTGACGCGGCGGAAGCCCGGCTCGCCGTCAAGGCGGCCATCGACTACAAGGGCCCCGTGTACCTCAGATTCGGCAGAATGGCCGTTCCCGTGATCTACGGCGACGACTACAAATTCGAGATCGGAAAGGCGTCCGTTCTTGCGGACGGCGAC
>CAMOHW010000100.1 GCA_946615525.1 uncultured Clostridia bacterium
GGAAAGAGTATGAAAGACATTTTGACTGCCCCATTTATGGTGGAGATGATCCGCACCATTACCAATATGTATGCACACGGTTGGGATGAACGCAACGGCGGCAATGTTTCTCTGCTGTTACCCGAAGATCAGGTGAAGGAATATTTGGATGTCCGCGCCGTCATCCGCACCATTCCAACGGGCTTTTCCGCGCCGGAACTGGAAGGTAAGTATTTTCTGGTTACCGGAACGGGCAAATATTTCAAGAATGTGCAGTATGCGCCGGAGGTGAACCTCGGCCTTGTGCGCCTTACCGAAGGAGGCAAGATGGCGGAACTGTTATGGGGCTTTACCGATGGTGGCAAATTTACAAGCGAATTTCCGGCGCACATGATGAGCCATGTCGCCCGACTGTCGATCGACCCCGCAAACCGCGTTGTTATGCATTGCCACCCGGCAAACCTTTTGGCAATGACCTATGTCCATACGCTCAATGAGCGAGAATTTACCCGTACCCTCTGGCAGATGTGTACTGAGTGTATCGTTGTTTTTCCGGACGGCGTCAATGTATTGCCCTGGATGCTCTGCGGAACCAACGAGATTGGAGAGGCGACTGCCGAAAAAATGAAAACCGCCCGGCTTGTGGTTTGGTCACAGCACGGCATTTACGGAGCGGGAAAGGACCTTGACGAAACATTCGGTTTGATTGAAACCGCCGAGAAGGGTGCCGAAATTTACATGAAGATCGCGCACCTGCCCCGCGTGAACACGATTACCGACGAAATGATGCACCAACTTGAGGCGCGTTTTGGCGTTCAAGCGCGAGAGGGCTATTTGAACTGATCATTTTACAAAAACCGGGCTTTCGGATGATTTTGAGGTCATCAGAAAGCCCGACTTTTATTTATTTTGCCCAAAAACGAAAAAGACTCCTCATTTGTAGCGTAATACAAATGAGGAATCTTGAATGGTGCGGGTAAGAGGACTTGAACCTCCACGAAGTTGCCCCCACTAGAACCTGAATCTAGCGCGTCTGCCAATTCCGCCATACCCGCGAAAGGATTTGAGCAGGTATGGCGGAATTTCAACGCACATACCCGCTTGCTTGTTTTCAATCAAGCAAGGGATATTATAACATACTGCTTTTTGTTTGTCAATACCTTTTTTTGATTTTTTGGCAGGGCTTTTTGAATTTCAAAATGGAAACAAAAAAATCGGAAGAAAAGCAGGGTAACTTTTCTTCCGATTGGAATGTTCAGTTTCCTTTTGTCGGTTCTTCCTTTACCGTTTCGGTTGCTTCTTCCACCTGCGGCTTTTCAGCCGGCACTTCTTTTTCGGCGAGCGATTTTTCCTCCAGGGCGAGGGCAACGCGCCGCAAATTCTCGCGGATCTGTTCCGCCGATTTTAGCTTGTTGCGTTTGGTCAGAACGCGCACCGATTCGCTGATCTCCTTGCGCAATTCCTCTCGCCGTTCGGAGGGGGTTGCAGGCGAGGAAAACTCCGCCAACAACTGGGAAAGTTCCAGTTCGGCGCGGTAGATGATCTGCGCATTTTCCGATACTCTCCACCGTTTTTTCTTGCGCCGCAAAAAGAGCGTTCCTTCGGAAACCACCAGCGTTGCCAGATGATCGCACCCGGAAAAAACGCCGGCGCCGATGCGCGCGCGTGCAGAGGGAAGAATGACCGTTTCCAAATTCTTGCAGTCGGCAAATGCCAAACTTTCAATTTGCTCCAACCGGTAGGGCAAACTGATGCTGCCCAACACCGTACACCCTTCAAATGCGCGCGACTGGATCTTTTTCAAATCGCGCGGCAGATAGACCGATTTGAGCGAGGCGCACCCCAAAAAGGCGCGATCCCCGATGCACTGCAAAGAATCCGGCAATCTGATTTTTTGCAATGATGAGCAGTGCAGGAAAGTTTCGTCTTCCAACAGAGTCAGCGATTGGTTCATCTCTACCGTTTGCAGGGCGCTATCGTAGGCAAACGCCTGCCGCCCAACGCTTTTTACGCTTTCCGGAATGGCGATTTTTTTCATGGATGTGCAGGCGGAAAACGCCCCTTGTCCGATGCTTTCCAGGTTTTCCGAAAGTTCTACTTCCAAAAGTGACTTGCAGGAACAAAAGGCATAGTTGCCCAGCGCCTTGACCCCTTTCGGGATCACCACTTTCTCCAGGGAAGAACAGCAGGAAAAAACATAGTTGCCCAAAAAGCCGGTGCTTTCGGGGATTTGAAAATGTTTCAAAGCCGTGCATTCGCTGAATGCGCCGCGTCCGATATAGGTTACCTTTTCCGGAAGATCCAGTCCTTCCAGCATCGAGCAGCGCGAGAAAGCAAAACTGCTGATGGAGCGGAGTTTATTAAAAACTTTCAATTTTTTTAAGGAACTGCAACCGAAAAAGGTTTTGGAATAGATGTTGACAATTCCTTCCGGCAGAGTCAATTCCTCCAGGGACGAACAGCCGCAAAATGCCCCTGCGCCAAGCGATTTCAAATCGGTAGGCAGAGAAACGGTTTTGAGTGATCTGCAATCGCGAAAAGCGTTTTCACCAATCGCATAAACGGTACGGGGCAACAAAAGGGCAGTCAGTTCCTCGCAATCGGCAAACGCCTCGTCTCCGATTTCCCGCAAAACGCCCGAAAAATTGATGCGGTGCAGTTTACGGCAACCGCTGAATGCGCCCGGGTGGATGGACGTGACCTGTGAACCAAGCGTAACTTCCACCAGCTTTTTGCAATCGCGAAAGGCATCTGCCGCAATAATGCCGACAGAATCCGGAACGGTAAACGAGGTATCGTCACCGTAATAGCGTATGAGTTCGCCGTTGCGGATCTCGCAAATCCGGGAAATCGGTATTTTCTTTTGCTGTTTCGTTTGTTTTTTCATCTTCCGCGTCCCTTTTATGATTTTGAGGGGTCAATTCCCATCTCCAACATCAGTCTTTTGTTGAGTTCGGCGGCGGTGTTGTATCCCATGCGCTTTTGCCGGTTATTCATTGCCGCAATTTCAAGGATGATGGCAAGGTTTCTGCCGGGACGCACGGGAACTGTGACTGCCGGGATCTCCAGACCGAGAATGTTGATGTGTTCTTCTTCCATTCCCAGCCGATCATACATTTTTCCTTCCACCCAGTTTTCCAGTTGGATCACCAGGTCGATCCGTTCGGTTTCCTTAATGGAACCCATACCAAACAGTCGGCGCACATCCACCAGGCCAATGCCGCGTAGTTCCACATAGTGGCGGATCATTTCGGGAGCAGAGCCAACCAGCGTTTTTTCGGAAACGCGTTTGATCTCCACTGCGTCGTCGGCAATCAACCGGTGTCCTCTTTTGACAAGTTCAATGGCGGTTTCGCTTTTTCCAACGCCGCTATCGCCCAAAAGCAACAGACCTTCGCCGTAAACCTCTACCAGGACGCCGTGGCGCGTGATGCGCGGAGCAAGATGGTTGTTCAAGGAGGCAATCAAGCTGGACATGATCGGGCTGGTTTTTACAGGCGTGCGAAGAACGGGAACCTGGCGCAGTTTGGCGCGTTCCAAAAGGATCTCATCCACCTGCAGATCGCGCGTATAGAGGATAGCGACCGGCAGTGCATCTACAAATCTTTCCAGCATTTCCTTCTTTTTTGCTACCGAAAGCGATTGCAGATAACGGGTTTCTGCCTCCCCCACAAGCTCAATGCGCTCTTTGTCAAAAATATCATAAAACCCGGCAAGGGCAAGACCGGGACGGTTGACCTCGGGTGTTTCGACCATGATCCGGTCAAAGTTTTCGGGTCGGACAAGCACCTCAAAATGGAACTCATCCACAATTTTGGAAAGCGCAATTTTGTATTTTTCCTTCATGGGAAAGCCCTTCCTTTCAGTAGTTTGGCAGGTTTTTCTTTTTATAATCAACTTTATTATATCATACTTTCTCGTCTTTGCAAATAATTTCCGAAAAAAAACTCTTTTTTTTCATTATTCACAATTCGTCAACAACTTTGGTGTAAAATAGACACAGAATGAAAAAAGGAGGAAAGGCGAATGAAACATCGGATTCTTGCGGCTTTGTTGGTCGCCGTATGCCTTTTGGGGGCTTTCAGCGGTTGCGCAAGTAAGGGAAAACGCGTGGTGGGCAGTTGCGCCGGTTATGATGTCCTGTACGAAGAACTGCGCTATGTTGCCATTTCAATACGAGAGCAGACCGATCTTTCGGATGCCGCCGCACTCAAAGCTGCCGTTGGCAAACAAATTGCCGAGGACTATGCGGTTTTGGTCGCCGCAAAGACCTATTTCCCCGAACTTTCTCTGGAGGATCCCGAAATTCAAAAAGCGGTGGATGAAGCAGTGGAGGAAGCGATCCAGGAATACGGAAGCAAAGGTAAATACAAATCCTTCCTAAAAGAAAACAATCTGACCGAACACTACGCCCGACTGCTTTTGGCTCGTGCCGAGATCGAGCTGCGGTGGACAGAAAAGTTGAAACAGGAGCTGTTCAAAGACAGCGAGCTGGAAAGCAAGACCGCCTTTTTGGCGTGGCTGAACGCAGGAAATTTGGGGCGCACCCGTCGCATTGTTGTTGGGGATGG
>CAMOHW010000101.1 GCA_946615525.1 uncultured Clostridia bacterium
CAGGCGTAAAAATGCCGATTTTTCCATCCCGGGTGCGCAGGATGCAGGAAAAGACCTCTTCTTCCGGCAGGTCCGGGGTGCTTGTTTCGCTATTTGGCGGCGGTTCCGGCGTTGCCTGCGTCGGAACGGTCGTTTCTTCCTCAAAACAATCTTTCCACTCTTTGATCGTTGCGTTTATTTGTTTTTCCGCGGTTGTCAGCACCTCGGTTTTTTCGCTCAATTCCATAATCGCTCCGCGCATAAAAAAGAACCCGAAAACCAAAAACAAGCAAAAAAATGCGAGCAATATTTTGCCAAATCCCATAAGTCGTTTCCTCTTTTTCCTTTCCCGATTTTACAAATATATCATTTCCGCAATTCGGGAATGATATGCAACCGGGCAGGGAAACATGAAAGAAGAAAATTACGAAAGAAAGGCATGGCATAAAATGAAGGAAAAAGCAAAACGATTCCGGCATTTCTTATCGATCATCATTTGCGCTTTGTTGCTGTTGTTTGCAATTTTTGTAATATCACTCGGCGTTTGGGCGGAGCGCTCTTTTGAAAGCGACGTTACCATTGATCTTTTGGCAAGCGGGGAAACCTCTACGGCACCGCCTGTATTTTACCAGTATCATTTTACCGATCGTGCAAATCGTGTTGGCGAGGAGGAGATGATCGAAACTGCAAGCGCCGAAGTGAAAACAAACTATGTTGCGTATCAGAAGATACCGGAAGATATGATCCATGCCGTGGTTGCCATAGAGGACAAACGTTTTTTTGAACACCGCGGAGTAGATTGGGGGCGCACAGCGGCGGCGGGGCTGAATTATGTGCTTGGTTTTTCCAAACGCTTTGGCGCTTCTACCATTACCCAGCAGTTGGTCAAAAACCTGACCGGTGAAAACGAGATCACCGTTCGCAGAAAATTGCAGGAGGTCTTTTTTGCCCGCGATCTGGAACGAAATCTGGACAAAACCGAGATCCTGGAGCGCTACCTCAATCTATTGCCGCTTTCGGACGGGTGTGTGGGGATCGTGGCCGGAGCCGAACACTTTTTTTGCAAGTCGGTGGAGGATCTTTCCCTTACCGAGTGTGCAACTCTTGCGGCAATTACCAACAATCCCTCCTATTATCATCCCGCAAAACACCCGGACCATACGCTTGCACGCCGGAATCTGATCCTTTCGGAGATGCAAAAGCAGGGATATTTGAGCGAGGAGGCATATCAAACCGCTATCGGGCTGCCGCTGGGAATTGTTGAGGAGGAAAAAAGCGAATACTCGGAGCCGATCCGCTCATGGTATTTGGATATGGTGGTAGAAGATGTGATTACCGATCTTGCCGCAGAGTATAACATCAGCCGAGCGGCGGCATCCCAAAAGGTGCTTTCCGGGGGCTTGCGTATTGATGTTGCCATGGATGAAGACATCCAAGAAGAGGTAGAAAACTATTACCGTGTGGTTCAAATGCCAAAAAATGCAAACGGGGAATCGGCACAGTCGGCATTGATCGTGATTGACGCGCAAACCGGCGATATTTTGGGCGTTGCCGGTGCTGTGGGCGAAAAAACGGCAAACCGGTTGCAAAACTTTGCAACGCAGACAAAGCGCGCGCCCGGTTCGGTCATCAAACCGCTCACCGTTTATGGTCCGGCGCTGGAACAGGGAGTCATCAACTGGGCAAGCGTCTATGATGATACTCCGGTCGAGTTCAAGGGCGAATCCAACCGCGCGTGGCCGCGCAATGCCAGCGGCGTTTATCGGGGACTTACCACCATTCCGTATGCCGTTGCCCATTCGGTCAATACCGTTGCGGTGCGCGTTTTGCAGGATGTCGGAGCCGAAAATGCCTTCCGCTTTGCCAAGGATAAGTTCCATTTGGATTCTCTTTTAGAAGGCGCAGAGATCAATGATACCAATCCCGCCGCGCTTGCACTCGGACAAATGCACTACGGTGTTACTCTGCGGGAGATCACAACGGCGTATACCGTTTTTGCGGATGGCGGAGCGTATCATCCATACCGCTCCTATTATCGCGTTGTAGATGCCGGCGGGAAAATCCTGCTTTCGCGCGGGGACAGTGCCGAACAGGTGATGAGCGCCGAGAATGCCGCCATTATGACAAAGTTGTTGCAAGGTGTCATTCAAAGCGGAACATCCACCTCCATTTCACTTGGAAAGATCTGCGAGTGCGCGGGAAAAACAGGGACCACCTCGGACCACGACGACCGTTGGTTTATCGGATACACTCCGGAAATGATTTGCGGCGTTTGGTGCGGCTTTGAATACCCCGAGCCGATCAAGGGGAGCAACCCCTGCCTTTCGGTTTGGAACACGGTCATGCACCGCCTGGTTGCCCGCGGGCAGGGGAAAACCACCTTTTCGATTCCCGGCAATCTGGTCCAATGCCATTATTGCAAGGATTCCGGCTGTCTATGCGGGGAGTTTTGCTCTATGGACCCCCGCGGCAATCGGAGCGAGGAAGGGTGGTTCATCCGCGGGACCGAGCCGCACGCCGTTTGCAACTGTCATGTTCCGGTATGGGTCAATCCCTCGGGAGGCGTTTGCGGCGCGGATTGCCCAATTGAAGATTCCAAACGTGTTGCCTTGATTCGCGTTGCCCGCCATTTTCCGGTCCAGGTAACAATATCGGACGCGCAATATGTCTGGCGCGGAGACCCGCAGATCATTCCCCAAAACCCCAATTCAGGCGAGGCGTATTTTGAAGCATCGCTTCCCGATTATTGCGGCAGAAGCGCGACCGAAACGCCATATAACCGTTCCTGCGCCGGGCATCAGACCGAATATCTCACCCCGTGGGATACGGAACGCTTTTTTTCAAACTTTTTTCCACCCGGAGATCCCCATGTAGATGAGCCGAGGGCATTTCCGGACGCATAATTTTACGCGCACGGGCATAGATTGATTGCAAACCGGCTCTATGGTTTGCAACCTTCTATGGAGGCACTATGTTTGGGAAAAAATCTTGCAAAATGACGGCGCGCGCATGGCTCTCACAGGAGAGCGCGCAAACCAACCTGATCTTTACGTTGGTCGTTGGGGTCATCACCCTGTTTTGCTATATCATTGTGCGTATTTTGTGCGGCGCACCTTACCGGATGATGTTGGAACTCGGCATTTCCGACCTGATTCCGCCGGTTTGGTTGTTTACGATTTTGCAGGCGATCGCATTTTTTACCGCAGGGTGTGCGGCCGGTTTTGTGTTGGGATTTTGCACACCCTGCACGCTGGTGGAAAAATACAAAGGGGGAATGCTGTTCGTCCTGACAACGGCGGTGGAACTTTGCTGGTATCCGCTTTTGTTTTCCGGCGGGCTTGTGGTGTTGGTGCTTTTGCAATCCCTTCTTGCGTTGTTTCTTGCCGTTTGGACAACAGGCACATTTTTCCGCGTCAGTCGTTTTGCGGGATGGATCTTTGTTTTTCATACCGTTTGGCTTTTCTATCTTTTCATTCTTTCTCTCCGTATTTTCTTCCGAAATTAAAAACTCTGTTTTTCCGCGCGGCTGATAAAATCGCGCGGTTTTTTGTCATTTTCTACAAAAAACGACTTGACAAATTGTTCAATCTGTTCTATAATAAAGGCAATCTCCCAAAAAAGAATAAGGAGAAAGCCAAAATGCCTCGTTTTTTTGTGGAAAAAGAGCAAATTCAAAATCAAATCGTTACCATTGTCGGTGAGGACGCACACCATCTTTCCCGCGCCCTGCGTATGGCTGCAGGAGAACATATTACGATTTGCGACCAAAAGGGAACCGATTATGACTGCGTTCTGACCGATTTTTTGCCTGACCGAGTGTTGGCGATGGTAGAAACCCAAAACCCTACACAAACCGAGCCGCCCTATACCGCGGTTTTGTATCAGGGACTTCCCAAAGGCGAAAAGTTTGATTTTATCATCCAAAAAGCGGTTGAATGCGGCGTTTGCCGGATCGTTCCGTTTGAAAGCGAGCGCAGCGTTGTCCATATTCGGGAGGAAAAAGGAGAAAAGAAAGCCGAGCGTCAAAACCGCATTGCCGCAGAGGCGGCAAAACAATGCGGCAGAGGCATTTTGCCGGGTGTAGGAGCCGCACGCCGCTTAAAAGAGGTTTTGCAGGACGCAAAGCAATTTGACCTTGCGCTTTTTTGTTACGAAGGAGCAGGGACAACCCCAATGCCCCTGGTTTTGCGGCAGGCGCGCCAAACGCTTACCGAAAAGCCGAGCGTTGCACTGTTGGTTGGAAGCGAAGGAGGATTTTCCGAAGCCGAGGCGGCGCTTGCAAAAGAGCAGGGGTGGATCCCTGTTGGACTTGGCAAACGGATTTTGCGAGCAGAAACCGCACCAATCGTTGCACTTTCCATTCTTTGCGCGGAACTGGAATTGAGTTGATCTTGCTTCTTTTGCACTGCCTGACGGCTTGATTTTCGGCACATTGTATGAAAAAAATAAATATTTTTAGGAAAAATATTGAAAA
>CAMOHW010000102.1 GCA_946615525.1 uncultured Clostridia bacterium
TTTTTCTTTTCTTCCTCGGCAGGTGCCTGAACCTCGCCGATCATCGGCTTTTGCGCCGTTAAGGTGTTGTAGGAGCAGAACCAGATGATCGCCAGCGCCATCATCAGCCCGACGGCAAGCAGGTAGGTTCCCCGGTAAAAATTGACGGAGGGGAGCGAAAAGATCGCGCTGCCGCCGTACGCCAAAAAGGTTCCGATGGCAACCGAAACGCTCATTGCCAGAATGCCGTATTTCATCAGCCGTTTTTCAATGGTTTCGCTCAAAGTCAGAATCAAGGTCGGCCAAAGGACCGATTGGCAAACACCGTTGCACATCCACAAAAACTTGATTGCTTCAAATGCCGTGGGTGTTGCCGGCAGGAAAAACATGACGCAGTTGATGATGGAGGAGAACAGCAACGATCCGGCAACGATAAACCGCTTGGGATAAAACTTGCACAGAAAAGCGTTCAGAATTTGTCCGACGCCGTAAGTAAAGAAGAAAAAGGTGCCGATCAATCCCGTGGACGCCTGGCTGACGCCGAACTCGTTGATGATGTTGCTGATATTGGAATTGTAGCTGTATCTGCCAACGTAAGCAAAACCGTAGGCAAGACAGCATAAAATGATCAAAATGATCTGTTTTTTGGTATTGGAACGCCGAAGTTCTTCCATGAAATTTGTTTGATAGCCTCTCGATTTTTAAGAAAGTGTAATTTCCTGCAAAACTTTTTCCGAATCGTTGAACAGGATCCGGGTTTCCTTATTTTCAATCACGATTCCGCACCCTGCAAAATAGGTGTTTTCCTCATTTTGGTTGTCCTCGTGCAGTTTTGAGCCGACAACCACCGGGAATTCGGCGCCGTAGGCATCCTTCTCTTCCCCTTTTTGCGTTACGTACATCCGGTGCACGTGACCGCAGAGCATGACATCCGGCTTGACCGAATCGTTCAGCCGCTCCACCCAACCGCGATAAATATCCTGCTCGATATCAAACGGTGCTTTGGGAATCTCGGTAAACGGGACATGGGAAATGATGATCTTATGCTCGATATCGGGAGCGTTGTATTCGCGTTTTGCGTTTTCGATTACCGCGTCCAGATATGCGGTCTCGCGCTCGCGGAAGGCATGGCAACAAATAGTGCCACCGTATTCGGGATGATCGTCATTTTTATCCTCGCCGCAATCCAGCACAAGCCCCCAAAGGTCGCCCACACGGAAGGAAAAATAGGAGTTTCCGTTCTCGCCGGGAGTGTATTGCGCCAGTTTTTCGGCGCAGGCACCGCGAAGGTCATGGTTGCCGCGCGAAACGACCACCGGAACCGAACCGCCGGTGATTGCCTGGGCAAGCTGATAGTAAATATCAAAATACTCCAAACTGCCGCTGTGGTTGACGATATCTCCGTTCAAAATCAAAAGATCGATGCCGCCCTGCTGTTCGATGAACTGTTTTGCCGCGCCCAGGGCTTTTTCAAAATGCCCGTGCGCATCGGCGATCATGTAAGCACGAATCAATTCTCCGCGCAGCGGCGTAAAGGCAAACGTTGCCCGTTCCTCTTCCCCTGTAACAGGAAAATAGGGCTTGCGCTCGATCATCTTTTTCCAGCAAACGGTATATTCCCCAGCGCTATCCAGAGCCGCCATGGGAACGGTTATTTTGTGCAGATCGGTATCCGATCGCAAAATGCCGTTGCTTTCATCATAGTAGGTTTCGGCTCCCACCTGCACCCACATGATGGCCGGCTCCCGGACGGGGATCATAATTTGATATTCCTCTCGCACGGCAAAAACCGCAGGGGCATATCGCATGATTGACGGAATCGTCTGCTCGTCTTGATGGATATCCATTATGCCTTTTGATACTCCTTTTTATATGCCTCGATCCGATCGCTGAAATATTTGCCGATCTCGGCGTTCAGATACAGCGCGGCTTTGCGCACTTCCTTTGGGAAACCGTGAATGCCGCCATCGGTCTCAAAATTGAGGACGCCATTATAATTGATTTTGGCAAGCGCTTTGAGGACGCCCTCCCAGTCGGTTCCCTGCCGGTCGGTATAACGCGCGGTATAGGGGATGAGGTGGGTGTCAAAGGTTCCGTCGGTATCGTGAATGTGAAGGACTTTCAGGTGGTCGCCATAGGCGAGGATCTCCTGGAACTGATCTTTTCCGGTAATGTTGCCGTGCCCGACATCATAGCAAAGGCCGAAGCATTCGGCGCCGGCTTTTTTGTTCAGCTCTTCCACCAGGCGCACCAAAAACTCGGAATTGGAACCGCTGTAGCAGTTGATACGCCCGACGTAATAGTAGTAGGTGTTCTCAATGCACATCACCACGCCCTGCTCCTTGAGCAGCGGAATAAAGGTGGAGAACAGGTCGAGGTGGTATTGGAAATCCTCCTCCACGGTTCTGTGATTATCCACGTGAACACCGTGAACGACGAGATATTTCGATTTTAACATCCGCGCAATGTGAATGCACTTTTCAAAAGTCATGTGAATGTAGTCATTCAACTCCGGGTAGCCGGTGCGCGCCGTGGGGAACGGAGCGTGCAGCTGGTTGAAGATGATGCCGTACTTGGTTGCCGCCTCGTACATGGGCTTGAAGTGGGCTTCCAGCTCTTCGAGCGATTTGTCGTAAAACCCGGACATCTGCTCCTTGTAAATTTGCCCGACCGACCATTCCGTGCTGCTCAGATCGACCGAATTGTAGCCGAGCTCGGCGGCAAGTTTATAACATTCATCGTAATTTTCGGTAATTTCTTTGAACAAGCAATCACAAATTCCAACAAGCATTGCAGTTTCTCCTTTGATTGTGTTTTTTATCAGCCGACGAGGAAGGCGCCGATCTCGGCTTTGTTGCCGCCGCTCTTGCCGTTCTTATCTTCCAGGAGCGTGACCTCCATGGTGTGTTTTCCGGGAGCTAAACAGGTGAAAATGGTTTTTTCTTTGCAGTTTTCGTGCCAGAGGTAGGTATCAATGATCATTTGCTCCTTGCCGTCTACAACGAATTTGAGTTTTCCGCAATTTTCGTTGGCGTTGTAGAACATACCGAAATCGGTTCCCTCAAAATCCACTTTGAAGGTGCTACCCGGCTGTTCGGCGATCAGATGCCCACCATAGCGCATTCCCTTTTCCTCAAATGTCCAGCCCGAAAGATCGTATGCCGCCTCACCCGTTACAAGGTGCGCGTTTGTGAGCAAGCTATCCGAAAGCGCGACCAATTTGTGCGGCGCGATTTTGGTAGCGTTCTTGCAGGTTTCCAGTTCATCGCCCAGGGCCTTTTCAATGATCTCGGCATAGGTTTTGTAGCCGTAATCATTGGGATGCACCCAGTCAATGTAAAAATCGTGCGGATTCTCTCCGGTCTCGCGGCACCGTGCATAGATATGATCGCTGAACTTGACCGAAAGCAAGCCGTTGCGGTCGGCAACATCCCGGTGGGCGCAGAGTTGCGGATAATCATAAGTATCGTAATGCAGATCATAGGTAAACGCATACACAACATCCATATTTGGGTTCAGCGCGTATGCTTTTGCCAACAGGGATTCGGACTGCCGGCGAACGGTGCGGTAATCAAACTCCTCATAGTAATCGTTTACGGCAAACTCGATGAAAAACAGGTCGGGTTTGATGGGCGCAACGTCCCGGTCAAAACGGAAGTTGGCAAGGTAGGATGCCGTTCCGCCGATACCGGCATTGACAAAGTTGACTTTAACGCCGTAGGTTTCTTCGATCCAGCGGCTGACCAGCGTAGGCCAGGATTTTTCTTTGCCGTTTGAGGAACCGTAGCCCTGAGTGACCGAACCGCCGATATAGGCAATGTTCAATTCTTTTTTCTGTTTCATCAAAACAGCAGTGTTATTCAAAAAAGACATTTTGGAAAGCCCCTTTCTGGAAATCATTTTCTTCCATGTTAAATTATAGCAGTGAACGCTTGGAATGTCAAGGGAAACGGCAATTTTTCGGCAATATTTTTGATAAAGAAAGACGGTTGCAATTTCTGCAACCGTCTTTTTCGGACTTTTATTTGCTTGCTGTTTGCGAAAGCACATATTGGCTACCGCCGTTTCCACTACCGTGAGCAAAATTTTGCCGAAAAACAAGCTCTTTTCCAGCGGTGTTTGTCAAGTTGTTATAGAAGATCATAATGCCGGACGCCGGGCAAACATTATCGCCCAAGCCGGAAAAAATCTTCGCTTTGCAGGTAACCATGTGCGCAAAGTTTGCAGGGTCATATTTGCTCATTTCCAAAAGTTTGGACGGCCATGTGCGATTTCTTCTGCCGTATGTTGCCCCTTGCGTATCGCAAAGCCAAGGATAATCGATGTTCAACAAACTAATATCCTTGCCGGTAATGTTTTTGGTCAGCGCGGCAACGGCAGTTGCCTGCATACCGCCCATACTGCCTCCGTTAGATTCAAACGTTTCGCCGTCCCAAAAGCCGTCCGCGCCGAACTAATCCATCAGG
>CAMOHW010000103.1 GCA_946615525.1 uncultured Clostridia bacterium
CCGGACGGGAAGCGCAAGCGCCCTGCGTAATGGAACTGCCGTAATACACAATGGGCAGTTTTTCACGGTAGGAGCAACCGGCTTCCAATTTGGAGCCCTCACGTACGCCAATAAACAGATTTTTTACATCCGCATAGAGCGGGAAGTGAATGGTAAAACTCCGCATTTTGGCGCCCGGCAGATCAATGACCGATTCAAAACCGTCTTTTTCGTTCATTCCGCCGTAAGGGGGAATAAAACTTTTGCGAAAACGGGAAATGCCGGTTTTCGGGTCGTCGATATAAAGGTCAAATCCGGCAATGCCCGAAAGCGCCATGTGGGAGATGCGGGAATAATCCGGAATCTCGGCATGAATGGCGATGTAGGGCGAGTCGGTGGAAAAACGCACACGGCCGCCGGCGGTATTGCGGTAAAGCCAGGCAACGCCCTGGTTGGTCGCCTTTGCCACTTCATCGGGCAGGCGTTTGAATTGCGGCTCTGTGGTGGGGTTATACAATCCGTAAATGGCAAACGGCGGTTTACGGACATCATAGAGCTTGACATCTGATTTGTTGATGGCGTTATCAACGCGCAAATTGGGATCGGGATGAACTTCCTGCATAGTCAATCTCCTTTTCTACTGATTATTAAAATCATTATAAATGAAAAAAGCCGGAAAGTCAACTTTTCGGGCAAAAAAACATTCAGTTTTTTTTCATTTGCCGCAAGAACAGGAAAACGGCGGCAAATGTAATGACAACGTTGTAGCCCATTACCCAAAGAAAATGCGGCAGTGCGGTTCCAAAATCGGCATTTTGCAGGGCGCGCGCCAGTTCCACGGCATGAACGAACGGGAGCGCATTTGCAATGGCACCGAAGACGCTGCCCACCAGGTTCAAATCAAACCAGGTGCCCGAGAGCCAGGCGGAAAGATTGGTCAAAAGCGCGCCGCAAATGCCGCCCACCTGTTTGTCGGTCAGAATACTGCCAAAGAGAAGTCCGAGCGAAACGTAGAGCCAGGCATTTGGAAGCACGGCAAGCAAGACCAACAGAATGTTTGCCGAGAAGGGGAGCCGTAAGATCAGCGCCAGCAGGTAGCAAACCACGGTTTGTGCCAGCGCAATGGGGATCATGGGCAGGGTATAGCCCAGAATGAAGGAATGCGCGGGCATGGGCGTTGCGTAAAGGCGCTGTAAAAATGCGCCGGTGCGATCTTTGGAGATTAGGAGCGCGGAAAACAGCGTTAAAAACGAAAGCCCGAAACAGGCAACGCCGGGGGTCAGGTGCGCGATCTCAAACAGTTCCACCTTGCCGGGAATGTTTGCCTGGATTGCCGAAAGCAGCAGCAAAAGAACGGTAGGAAAGCCGATCCCGAATCCGAGGGTAAGCGGATCGCGCAAAATCTCTTTTGCCGTCCGGACCGCAAAACGATGGGTTTTCATTGCGCCGCCCCCTTTCGTATCATCTGCACAAAGGCATCTTCCAATTTTTCACATCCGGTTTGTTGTTTTAATTCTTCCACCGTTCCAACTGCCAGCAGTCTGCCTTCTTTCATAATTCCAACGCGATCGCAGAGCGCTTCGGCCTCCTCCATGTAGTGGGTGGTCAGAATGGTGGTCACGGTTCCTTTCAGCGCGCGGATCATCTCCCAAAGGTCGGCGCGCGCCAGAACGTCCAGGCCGAGCGTCGGCTCATCCAAAAAGAGGATCTTCGGGTCTCCGATCAGTGCCATGGCCAAGCTCAAACGCCGTTGCCAACCGCCCGAGAGCTTTCCGGCGCGGCGGGTACGCACGGTATCCAGCCCGAACCGACGCAGAATCTGCTCGGATTTTTCGAGGGCTTCTTTTTTGGCAAGCCCGTAGGCAGCGGCAATCAGTTGCAGGTTTTCAAACACGGTCAGATTGGGTGCGACCGCGGTTTCCTGAGGGGAAACGGCAATGAGCCGTTTGACTTCCTCGCGATCGTGCAGAATGCTTTTGCCAAGCAAAATGGCATCGCCCGAAGTGGGAGCACTCAAGGTGGAGAGCATTTTAACGGTGGTGGTTTTTCCGGCGCCGTTTACTCCCAAAAGAGCAAACAACTCGCCTTCTTTGACCTCCAAGTTCAGGTCGTTGACCGCCAATACTTTGGGGTATTGTTTGGTCAGGTGTTCGCATTGAATAGCGTTCATTTTAAGGGATCCTCCTTTGCAAAGCGCGATTGCAGACCAAGATAGAAATCGGTCAAAACGCGCGATAGGGTATCTTCGTTCCAATCAAAATAAGCAGTTGCAACCATAGTTGCAATCCCGTGGACGACCGTCCACATCTCCAGATAAAAGAGCAAAGCGTCGTCGTGAGAAAGCCCGAGAGTTGTTTGCAGAATGGCAAGGAACGGCTCCAACTGCGTAGGATCGTCGGTTGGATTTTTGCTCCTGTCCCGCATGAACAACCAGCGAAAGAGCTGCGGCTCCCGGCGGGCAAAATCAATATAGGCAAGCCCGGCGGCACGATAGGGACGGTCGGAACATTTCATGGCTTCTTCGGTGTTGCGGTTGTAAAGCGCAACTGCTTCGGCATAGGTCGCCTCCTCCAGTTCATCAATCGAGGCAAACTGCGAAAAAATCGGTTGTGTAGAAACGCCGAGTTTGCGCGCAACGGCGCGAGTTCCAAGCGCCGCAGATCCGCTTTCACGGACGATGTCCAGCGCCGCTTGCAAAATCATTTCTTTTGTAATTTGTTGTTTCTTCGGCATAGACCCCTCCAAAATAACAACTGTTATATAACGTATGTTATTATATCGCGTTTTTTGCGAAAAGTCAAGTATTTTCAAAAATTTTCTTTTTTTCTTGACAAACCGGAAAAAACATGATAGAATAATTACAATCATTTTATGCGAAAGGAGAAAAGAGCAATGAAATCGTATTTCTATTATGCGGTAAACGGTCGATTTTATGGCTCCTATTCTCAAAAGGGGTGTTCTGTTTTCGCATAATTTTTCAAAAAACGAAAAATGCGAGAAACGGTTGCAAACCCCGAACAAACTCCGGGTTTTTGCGGTAACCGTTGCGAAGAAAGGCACGCGCGACCCGGCAAGGATTTGGGGAGCGCGTGCCTGTTTTTTATCAATAAAGGAGAAATGATATGAGATCCTTGGAAGAGATCCGTGCGCAAATTGACTTGGCTGACGAGCAGATCGCAAAGGCATTCTGCTTGCGGATGCAGGCAGTAAGGCAAATTGCCGATTATAAAAAGGAACGCGGATTGCCGATTTATGACCAAGCGCGTGAGGAGGAACTTTTGCGCCGCGCGGGCGAGGGGATCGAGGATGAAGAACTGCGCGGATACTATCGGCTTTTGCAAAAAGATTTGATGAAGATTTCCCGCGGCTACCAACAAAAGGTGATGGACGGTATGAAAATTGCCTATTGCGGAACCGAGGGCGCATTTGCTTCTCTCGCCGTGCAAAAACTCTTCCCGGATGCCGCCGCCGTTCCATACAGCGATTTTGCAAGCGCTTATCAGGCAGTTGTCAACGGCGACTGCGATAGCGCGGTTTTGCCGGTGGAAAACAGTTTTGCCGGCGAAGTTGGCGTGGTGTGTGACCTCTTGTTTTCCGGCTCTCTTTACATCAACCGGATTTTGAACTTGAACGTCACACAAAATCTGCTTGCGCCGAAAGGGAGCAGTTTGCAAACGATCAAAACGGTGGTCAGCCATCCGCAGGCACTTGCGCAGTGCGCCGCGTTCCTGAAAAAACAGGGATACGAGCAAAAGGAGTTTTCCAACACCGCCCTTGCCGCAAAGTATGTTGCCGAGCAGAACGATCCCACTATCGCGGCGATCGGAACGCGCGAGGCAGGTTCGCTTTTCGGTCTGGAAACGATTGCCGCCGGCATTCAGGATAGCAACCAGAACACCACGCGTTTTGTCGTGCTTTCCCGCACGGAATGCACCCAGCAACGGCGGGAGGACGATTGCTTTTTCATGGTGTTTACCGTCAAGAACCAGGCGGGTTCGCTGGCAAAGGCCATTCGCATCATCGGTGACCGCGGATTCAACCTGCGCGGACTGCACAGCCGCCCCATGAAATCACTTGTTTGGCAATATTATTTCTATTTGGAATGCGAGGGAAATGTCCGCTCCGCTGATGGACAAAAAATGCTGGAAGAATTGCAGACCGTTTGTGATAAACTCAAAGTTGTGGGAAGTTACTCCTGCAGGGAAGGAGAAACCGTATGATTTTGCCGGTTCGATTGGGAGAACGGTCCTATGATGTCATTGTTGAGCGCGGAGTGCTTGCCAACGCGGGCAACCTGTTGGATCTTGACCGTAAGGTCTTGATCGTAACCGACAAAGGCGTTCCGGAGGCGTATGCCAAAGCGATTGCCGGAGCTTGCCGCAAGGCAAAAATTGTTACCGTAAAGCAAGGGGAAGAAAGCAAGAGCTTTTCCTCTTTGCAGGCG
>CAMOHW010000104.1 GCA_946615525.1 uncultured Clostridia bacterium
TTGGTAATGTTCAGTTCGGTGGTGCCGCTGATCTTGTCGATTACACCAATTTCACTACCCGAACCGGTATCTTTCGAGTAGGTGGCTTTACCCATGGAAACCACGTTGGTAATATTCACCGTCGGTTTTGCGGTAGCGTCATCAGAGAATGTACCGTTAATGTAGCCAAGCAACATACCAAAGTTCTGGTTCCAGTCGGCGTTGGATTGGAAGGTTCCGTTTGCAACCGAGTTGGAAATGTTGATGGTTGCCGTTCTGCCGGCTTTGTTGTTGCCGGTGTAGGCAACAAAACCGCCGAACATATACATAGCGGCGCCGGAATTGATCACACCGTCCCAAACGCAGGATTCAAAGTTGATGGTAATGGCCTTCAAATTGTCCTCATGGCGGACAAAGCCGATCATACCGCCAATAACGTTCCATGCGTTGTTTGCCGCGCAGTTGATTTGCACACTGGACCAAACATTGGTAATGTTAATGGTGCCGCCGTTGCCGCTCTTGCCGGCGTCAACCGCCGAGATCAAGCCGCCCATGTAACCCATGCCGGTGGCGTTGTTGGAAAGCGAGATGGTACCGGTGAGGTGGACGTTTTGAATGGTGATTGTGCCATTCTCGGGGATGCGGACCATGGAGAACAGACCGCCGTCGCCGTCCGGGTTGGAAATGGTCTGCGCAATGGTAACGGTGTGTCCCTGGCCGTCAAAGTTACCGGAGAAGGGCTTGGAGCTTGTAGCGCCAACCTTTTTGCTGAGCGCAACGTTTGCACCCAACTTAATGGTCTTGCCGGCAAAGGTGGTGCCGCTGCTGACCAGATCCGCAAACTCGTCCATTTCATCATCTCTGGTGATGACGAATTCGCTCTCGGTCAGGTCATCAAAGCAGCTGGGCACTTCATAGCCGTTCGGAAGAGGAATATCATTTGCGGTTCCGAAATCCCACTTGAGCGTATCGCTGAAGTTGGTATTGGAAGCGGTCATGCTCTTCAGGTTGGCAAGCGAAATATCCACAACGCGATATTCGCTGCTGTTGCTTGTATTGCCATCTGCGGTTTTGGAAGGAGAAATGGACGCGGCACTCGCTCTATCGGTGCGGTTGGTAAGTGCCTGCGTGGGCGAAATGGACGTAAAGGTGTTGGTCGCATTGCTGTTTTTGGAATAGTTGGCAGAAACATAGTAGCAGTTCTGCGCGTAAATGCGAATCTTATCGCCCGAGGAGCTGCTCAACGAGGTGGTGGAGGGGCTACTATTATTGATAAAGCCGCTGTAAGCGCCGAAGAGGTAGCCGTTGTAGTTGGCTTTTCCGCTGCCGTTCGGTTGCAGACTTGCCGTTCCTGCGGCAATGCAGTTATCCGCCCAGATGTAAAGCGAACCGCTGTTACCGGAACCATTATACACAGCGCCTACAAAAGCGCCGAAGTGGTTCATGGAATAGCCGCTGAACGAACCGCTATAAACGCAGTTGGAAAGATACATTCTGCAGGTGTTGGAACCGGAAGTGCGGAACGCGCCGACCAGACCGCCCCAGTTGAACGGGCGGTTGGTGTTGTTTGCTGTGGAGGAGCAGGTCATGCTGCCCGCATAAACGCAGCTCTCAATGGTGAGCAGATCGGTCGCGTCGCCGTTTGCAACAACGCCAACCAAACCGCCCACGTTTCTCAAACCGTGGTTGGTGGGGCTGGCAGCGTCATATGCGCTTGCGTCAATGTTCATTGCGGAATACACGTTCTTGATGGTCACGCGCCCGGAACCGACACGGCCGGTAACGGAGCCGAAGTAGTCGGCATTGTATTGAGTGGACGTGTGCTTAATGGTAATGGTACCATACAGCTTGACGTTTTTGACGACTGCGCCGTTTGCCAGCTTGCAGAACAGGGCGCCCTGGTCATCCACGTTTCTCTGCCCCGTGGGGGAGTTCAGGTTGGTGATGGTGTAACCCTGGCCGTCAAACGTTCCGGAAAAATAACCGAAGTTACTGCCGGCATCCCAACCAACGCCCTTCCACTCTTTGCCGGACATATTGATGTCGTTATCCAAAACGACCTTGTGCCCGGAAAAGTGCTCGGAGCTGGTGACTGCAGAGGCAAAGGACATCATGTCGTTCGCCGTTGCAATGTGGTGGGTAGTGCCGCTCGTGCTCCAGGCGTCCGCCGACACGACCGTCGCCGGGATCACCACAAGCATGGAGAGCACCATTGCCATGGTTAAAACAAAGCAAAGGATTCTTCTTTTCATGTTTTTCCTCCTCTTGATTTTAGGGTTGCTTTGTCCCTCTTTTTTGTAAAAAGGGACAGTTATCCCCTTTTTATCAGTTATATTATAATGGAAAACTGTTGATTTGTCAATAGGTTTCTGACAGAAAACGGATATTTCTTTCTATTTATAGTATAAAATTTTCCCTCCCGTTTTTGTGTAAAAACACCAAAACAGGGGCGTTTCATAGGGAAATTGCGCCCCAAAAAAGAAGATTTTAGAAGTTTGCGGCGTTTTTGGGCGCAAACCTTGACAAACGCCGAGGGAACTGCTATAATAAGGGGCGATCCGGGATGTAGCGCAGTTGGTAGCGCGCTTGGTTTGGGACCAAGATGTCGCAGGTTCAAATCCTGTCATTCCGACCAAAGATTTCGGGGGTGGATGATTCCGCCCCCGAATCTTTTATCGGTTTTGATCGGTTTGAACCTCGCAAACGCAGTTTTCACACGCGCATCGAAAAAAGCAGATTTTTGCGCGTATTTGGGCAATAAACCGCACCATTCCTATTGCAAAGAGGTCAAAATAAAATCCTTTCAGCACCACCTGTGTTGAGTTTTTTCTTGTTTTCTTGCTTTTTCGCCCGGTAAGCAAAGATGCTTTCGGGAGATCCGTTTTGGGCTGCTCCGGGGTATAAAACGCCCCATTTTCAAACCCGTTTTTCCCAAAAACGGCAAAACGCTCAAAAACCGTCTTTTTTCGCACGCAAGAAAAAATTGAAAAATTATAAAAAAGTGCTTGACAAAAGATATACATTGTGCTAAAATTACTCTATTCTTATTTATAAAAGGCAAAGACGGAAAGGGCAACATTGGTTGGCTCCCAAAGAGAATTGGCGGTTGGTGAAAGCCATGGAGGACGGTGTTGTTTGTAGTTCCCGAGCCGGGAGGAAGAACGCAAAAACGCAAGTAGAACCTCCCCGTGATTGCTGCGTGAAGGCACAAGGATTTTACGCGATCCTGACGAGGGGCGGCAAAAGCCGCAATTTGAGTGGTACCGCGAGTGTGATCGATGAACCGCACCCGTCTCAAAGTTACTTGCTTTGGGACGGGTGCGCTTTTTCGTCCCGGAAAGGACTTGGAAAAAACATGACAGAACTGGACCAAAAGATTTTGCAAATGGCAAGACGGATTCGCGAACTGCGCGAGATCGAGGGCAAGACCCCCGAAGAAATGGCGCAGGGCACCGATACCTCCTTGCAGGAATACCTGGATTGCGAAAACGGCAAGCAGGACCTGAACTTTGCCTTTATTTACCGCTGCGCTACCCTTTTGGGCGTCAATGTGACCGACATCATTGAAGGTTACAGCCCCAAACTGCGCTCCTACACCGTCACCCGCAACGGCGACGGTCAGGAAGTTGCCCGCGCACACGGCATGACCTATTTCAACCTTGCCTACAACTTTCAAAACCGCATTGCCGAGCCGCTTTACGTGACCATCAACTATGATCCGGAAGCCGAAAAGCGCGAGATCGAACTGACCACCCATGACGGGCAGGAATGCGATCTTGTCGTCAGCGGGTATCTGACCGTTCAGGTTGGCAACCACAAGGAAACGCTCGGCCCCGGCGACAGCATCTATTTTGACAGCAAGACCCCGCACGGCATGATCGCCGCAAACGGTCAGGACTGCGTATTCTACGCCATTGTCCTCAACCCTTCCGGAGCGCCGATTCCCGAATTGGAAAAGCCCGGCACCGTGACCGAGCCGACTCTCCCGCGCCGCGACGACAAAAACCGCATTTGGCACAACTACATTGACGTTGAGGAGAGCGAAACCGGAGCCCCCCTTTCCATCAAGTTCAAAAACACCGAGCATTTTAACTTTGCCTTTGATCTTGTGGACACGCTGGCACGCCGCAGCCCCGATAAACTTGCCATGCTGCACATCTCGCGCGATAAAGTGGAACGCCGTTTCACCTTTAACGATCTCAAACGCGCCTCGGCACAGTGCGCCAACTACTTCAAAGCCATGGGCATTAAACGCGGCGACCGCGTGATGCTCGTCCTCAAACGGCACTACCAATTTTGGTTTGCCATGCTGGGGCTGAACAAACTGGGCGCCATCGGCATTCCGGCAACCAACCAGCTCCAATCGCATGATTTTGAATACCGTTTTAACGCCGCGGGCGTTTCGGCAATCCTTTGCACTGCCGACGGCGATACCGCACACC
>CAMOHW010000105.1 GCA_946615525.1 uncultured Clostridia bacterium
GGTCGGCAACGGTGAAGATCCGCGTGATACGGGCATTGACACGGTCGTCAAAGATCGCGCGGCGCAGTTTCATTGTTTGCGCATACAGGCGCTCTTTGGAGGCCAGCAGATATAACGAGATAAAGAATGCAAGAATTGTTTTTGCAAAGCCGACGATCGCACCGCCAACGGCCGAGATCACTTTTTCGGGAGTAGCGGAAGGAACCAGTTGCTTCAACAAGGTTGCCAATTTCCCGACATCGCGGATCAAATTGCTCAAATTGTTGTTTACTTCTTCCTCAGTGATCCTTTGCAATAAGTTTTGCGAAAGGTTCCATCTCTGGAAAGCGTTGTTCATCCAGTCGATAAAGTTGTTGTAATGAGAAACATAGGTTTTTACATATTCCGGGTAGTTGTTCAAAATGTTGTTGGCACCGGAAAGAATTTGCGGAACAATCAGGACGAACAGCAGTGCGAAGATGAGAAGCAGGAACAGATAGGAGCAAATCAGCGAAAGCGTTCTCCGCAACCCGAGCGGATGGATGTTGCGAAATACCCGGCGCTCAAAGAAACGGAAGACCGGCAGCAACAGGTAGGCAATGATCAAACCTACCCAAATCGGGCGGAAAAGGCGCAGCACTGAAGCGACCCAGGACCGAATTGCACCGGAGTTGATGATGAAAAAGATCAAAAGGATCAAAATGGCAAGCGCCACACCAATAATGGTCAGCCGGCGACGGCCGGGAGTGTTTTGGCGATTGAATTCATCATTCATCTTGCTTTTCCTCCTTTTCGTCAGCGTTCTGCTCCAAAGCAACAGATTCATCATTCAAAAAGGAATCCAAAGAGGGCTGCTCTGTAGGCGAAAGGGATTCGGCATCGGCAGGAGTGTCCCCCGGAACTTCGGGCAACGATTCGTGCAGGGCCTTGCTTTCTTCCTCCAAAAAGCTTTGCAGGTCGTCTTCGGTAATATTTGAGAACAGGTGATATTTTTTTGCCGTTTGATAGGTTTTCAGGCGCACACGCTCGCCAAAGTTCAAGTCTCCGGAACCGGATTCTTCTCTTGCGCTTTGTTCCTCTCGTTTTTGGCGCGCTTTTCTGCGCCGGCGTTCAAATGCCGATTCCGAGCGTTGCGCAACGGCGGTAGGAGAATAATAACTTTCGGTGTTGTTTGGCAAATTGCGGGTTTTCAGTCGAGAATCCAACCAGTAATCCAATACTTCCAAAGCGGTTGCAAATAGCGGAACGCCGATCAACATTCCGGCAAATCCAAACAACCCGCCCATTAGAATAATGGCGATCATTACACACAGGGAACTGACGCCGGTATTTTCACCCAGGATCTTCGGTGTGATCAAATTGCTGTCCAGTTGTTGAATGACAATAATGCTGATCAGGAAGAAGACCACCTTGATGGGATCATCCAAAAAGATGATGAGCGAAGTCGGAATAACGCCAATGAACGGACCAACCAAAGGAATGATATCGGTTATGCCGACAATGGCGGCAACCAATAATGCGTCCCGAATGTTGAAAATGCGGCAGGCAAAAAAGGTTAAAAAGCCAATGATCAGCGAATCCAATATTTTTCCGCGCAAAAATCCGCCAAAGGAACGGTCGGCAACGGTAAAAATGCGCGTGATGTGGAAGTTGACCGAATCGCTGAACAGGGCGCGGCGCAGCTTCATCAGCTGAGCATGGCGTTTTTCTTTGGAAAAGAGCAGATAAACGGAGAAGAAAATTGCAAAGACCGCTTCCAAAAGCCCGGATGCCGTTGCGCTCAAAAAGTCCAACAGACGCGGCACGCTGGAAAAACCGATTTTTTCGCGCAACCGATTTTGTAAAAACTCCCAGAAATCGCTCATGGCGGCTAAAATGTCTTTTTGATTCAGTAAGGGGAAAAAACCGGTTCCGTCCTCTTTTGCGGGCAAATGCCCGTTGAAGGTGGAAATTGCCTTGTTGATCGGGTCGATCAGGCGCGGCAGGCGGATGTCAAAATGATCTACAAAATCCTGAATGCTGTTAAACAGTTGCGGGAAAATCAGCATGAACAGGGCAAACAAAACCAAAAAAATCAGCGCATAGGTCAAAATCATTGCCAGAACGCGGCGGAGATAGGAGGTCGGAATGCGTCCAAGGAGTTTGCGCTCAAAAAAGCGGAAAAAGGGGTTTGCCAAATAAGCAATGATCAAGCCGATCAAAATCGGGCGGAGGATCGTCATCAGGCGCCCGAGCCAACTGTTTACAGTTCCAATATTGGAGATCAACAGCAGGAAAGCAAAGATGACCGCATAAGCGATGATCCCGCGGAGCAGACGTTTGTCTTTCTTCTCAACATTTTGCACATTTTTTTGTTCGGTGTCCATTGTGGATCCTCCTTTCTGTCAAAATCTCTCGCGTGCGCGGCGCGCGAAGAAATACCTATATCTATTTTAACCACTTTTACGGAGTTCGTCAAGTATTTTTTTTGATTTTTAAAATATTCTTGCAAATTTCGCGGTTTTGTGTTAAAATAAAGGCGATGATTTTGTTCGGCCACCACGACAGAAGGGGGATTTGTACATGGCTTTGCGGACAACTGAATATGCATATGCGAAAATCAACCTGATGCTGGATATTGCCGGCATCCGTGAGGACGGGTATCACCTGATCGACGGTGTGATGCAAACCATCTCGTTAGCCGACCGCCTGGATGTGGAGTTTGAAGAAAATGCAACGATCAACATCCAAATTCAAATGCTTCATTGTGATCGAATGATCGATCCCAAAACCAATCTTGCATGGAAAGCGGCCAATCTTTATTTGAAAGAGATCGGCAAAACGGGGAAGGTCAATATCAGCATTGAAAAAAACATTCCCATTTCTTCCGGGCTTGCTGGCGGAAGTACCGACGCGGCGGCAACGTTGCGCGCCCTCAACCGGCTGTTTGATCATCCTTTGAGCCGGGAGGAGCTTTGCGCTCTTGGTGAGCAACTTGGGGCAGATGTTCCGTTTTGCATTCGCGGCGGTGCCATGCGCACCGAAGGGATTGGCGAGCGATTGACTCCTTGCCCCGGACTTTCCGAATGTTATGTAGTCGTAGCGCGTTCCGGCAGGGAAAACATGGATTGCAATACAGCCGAAATGTATTGCCAACTGGACGATCAATACAACCGTTTTGCGGACTACCCAAATCCCGCAAAAAAGGTAAAAAACCTGATACAGGTCATGCGGAAAGGCGATCTTTTGGGCATTTGCGGCTCCCTGTATAACGTTTTTGAGGTGCCTGTATTTCGAATCCTTGGGAATCGGATTTCCGACTTGAAAGCGCTGATGCTCGCCCAAGAGGGCGCATTGGGGGCTTTGATGAGTGGGAGCGGAAGCGCGCTCTTTTGCATCTTTCAAGATCGAAAACAGGCACAGAACGCTTGCGATCGGTTGCGCCAAGAACCCTTTGTTCACACCTGGATCTGCGAGCCCGTTTCCCGAGAATTTTGCGTTTGTTAATATAGAGTTCATATATCGAGTCTATAATAGGTCTGTAGGGATTTTTCCGAAAGGATAGAGAACATTGAAGAAAGAAGAAACCAAAAGCAGTTGCGCCATTCGCACCTCTATCGGTGGTCAGGCGCTGATGGAAGGCATTATGATGCGCGGGCCCAAGCGGACGGCTCTTGCCGTGCGAAATCCCAAAGGGGAGATCGTAGTCGAGGAGTCTGAAACGCGCGGCGTCAAACGCCCTAAAATATGTAGATTGCCGATCATTCGCGGCATTTTCGGCTATATTGATTCCATGGTCATCGGCTACAAAGCGCTGATGCGATCGGCGGAGATCTCCGGCCTTGATGATATTGTGGAAAAGAAGCCGAAAAAGAAAAAAGACGAGCCGGAACAGGCACAATCCGAATCGGTTGTAGCCGAGGAAACCAAGCAGGAAGAATCGTCCGCGCAAAAGGAAACCCAAGAGGAGAAAAAACTACCTGCCTGGGTAGTAACGGCAACCCTTGTGTTCAGTATTGTT
Organism: uncultured Clostridia bacterium; assembly: GCA_946615525.1. Taxonomy (GTDB): domain Bacteria; phylum Bacillota; class Clostridia; order Oscillospirales; family CAG-272; genus UMGS1865. Next base: position 3,980 of record CAMOHW010000105.1, read on the forward strand.
TTGGGATTTGCCATTGCCATAGGGCTTTTCGTCTGGTTGCCCACTTTCCTGTTCGGGCTGTTTACAAAGATCGTTCCGGGCGCAAAGAACACCGGAAATTATGCGTTGAATTCGCTCATCAAATCGGCGTTTGAGGGCATTTTGAAGGTGGTTTTACTGGTTGGATATATGGGGGTGATCTCCCTGACCAAGGATATTCGCCGCACCTTCCGCTACCACGGCGCCGAGCATAAGAGCATTTTCTGCTATGAAGCGGGGAAGGAACGGACCGTTGAAAATGTGCGCTCCATGCGGCGCTTTCACCCGCGGGGCGGGACCGCATGTTTGGTTTTGATGGTGTTGGTCAGTATTTTTGTATCGTTTTTCATTGATCCTGT
>CAMOHW010000106.1 GCA_946615525.1 uncultured Clostridia bacterium
CATCGAACGGAAAATATCGGGATTGTAGCGGTAGTAGTCCAGCGAGAAGTTCTCAAAGGATTGCTTTTTCATCAATTCCGAAAGACCGGAGGAGCGCATTCCAACTTCGGCAAGGCGCCGGCGCATACAGGTGCACATTTCGCCTTTGACAAATCCGGTGTCACGGCAGACGGGGCACTCATATTTCGGGTCATCGTAGTCGGCGGGATAGCCGTGCTTTTGCAGGAGTGCGGCGCGTTTTTCGCGCAAAGCGTCGGTCTTTTTGTGCAGAGTTTGCACCGCGCCGGGAATATCGCCGCCGCGCATGGCGATCTGAAAGATCTCCAAACCAAGCCCCGAGAGAACGGCGTCCAGCGCCCGCACTTCGGGAATGGCGTCTTCCAGCTCGGCGCGGCGCGCTTCGGCGGCCTGTTCGGCTTGCAATGCTTTTTTTTCGTATTCTTCGCGCACAAGACGCTGATTTTCCTGTCTATATGACATTCTGCTGTTTCCTTTCGGTCAGTCTTTCTTTTTGTAACTGCGGCGCAGTGCCGCTTCAAAGGCGTCGTTCGGGTCAAAGGTCTTAAAGTTGGCTTTGGAGTCGCCTGCCTTTTCTTTTTCGGCACGCTCGGTTTCCAGCGCCTTTTCAATTTCTGCCAGGGTGGTCAGCCCGTTTGCGTGCCAGCGCTCCAAAATGGCGTTGGTGTATTGCAGGGAGGGTTGATGAATGGCGTCCACCGTAATTTCGTAGGCGCGGCGAATAATGTCCTCACCGTAGCCGAAGGACGCCCAGGCGGCGATGGCTTTTTGCTCTTTTGTGGTCAGCGAGCGGCTTTTTAGCCCGAAGATCGCACGCACTTTTCCTTCCAGCGTGTGGCGCTCCTCAATGACCTGCACCTGTTCTTCCAGCGCCTCGGCGGTGGTAATACCGCTGTCGACCAGCGAGATGGCATAGCGCTCGATGGTGCGCAAGCCCTTCTTTTCCATTCGCATACAATGCGCCAAAAGCAAGAGGATGTAACTTTCGTCCAGTTCCAGATAGTCCACCATGCCAAGCAGAATATTGATCTCGTAGGTGTTGAACAATTTGCCCATGATCTGTTGTGCCTCCTCGATCATGGTGCGCAGAGATTCGCGCCGTTCCAACATGGCGTTTAACTCAGAGAGCGAGTAGGTCGGGATTTCGTCGGCACGGGGTAGTTTTTTCGATTTTTCGGCTTTTGGAGCCGCTTTTGCTTTTTCTTTTGCGGCGGGCAGGGCAAGGTCGGTTTGCAAAACGCCTGCCTCCTGCCAGAAAGCCAGGATCTCCTTGATCTCGGACGATTTGCAATCCAGTTCTGCCGCAAGTGCGGCAAGCTCGGTGGTTCCCGCGGCAATCAGAAAAAGAACGCGCAACTGCCGGGGCGTTGCGTCAACCTCGGCAACCGCTGTGGGAAGCGTCAGGACGCGCCCTCCAAAGTTCCATTGAATGGTCATAGGTTCGCTCCGTTCGGTATTAGTCTTTGTCCGTCATCTTGCCGCGGCAAAGGCGGTAGTTCAAGCTCATCAGCGAGTCGCCCAAATGGATCTCCTCTACAACGATCTCGGGATCGTCATAGTGCAGTTCCTTGCCGGTAAAGTTCCAAAAGCCCTTGATTCCGGCGGCGATCAGCCGCTCGGCAACGGGTTCTGCCTGATCTTTGGGCAGCGTCAAAACCGCCATGGTCACGGCGTTTTGCTTGCAGAACGATTCCAGATCCTCCATATTCCGAACGGTCACACCGCCAAACTCATGTCCGATCAGCGCCGGGTTGATGTCAAACAGCGAGAGGATGTCCACTCCGCGTTTTGCAAACATGGAGGAGCGCACCAGCGCGCGGCCGAGGTCGCCTGCACCGATCACAATGGCGGTAATACCGGCGCCAACGCCGAGCAGTTCGCAAATTTTAGCATAGAGATAGCTCACATTGTAGCCGTAGCCCTGCTGACCAAACCCGCCAAAGCAGTTCAAATCCTGCCGGATCTGCGAGGCGGTAATGTGCATCATGGAGGCAAGTTCGCCGGAACTGACGCGCATTTTTCCGGAGCGCATCAGGATCCGCAAATAGCGAAAATAGCGCGGCAAGCGGCGAATGACGGCGTCCGAAACATAGGGAGTCCCTTCCTCGATGGGGGTAAGCGGATTTTGCTCGATGGTTGACATTGTAAATGCCCTCTCTTTCCGTTCCGCTCCAAAAGGAGAAGCGGAAACAACTGATTTTTGAGAAATCTTTTGAAAAAACTTTCCACAAATTCCACAGGGTTTTCCACAGAGATATTTGGCTCACAGAGCCGCTTTTGGTCACTTTTTGTCGATTTTTTGCGATTGGGGTTTGCTTGTTCCGATCACGCCTTCCGGGTAGTCGAGCGCCGAAGCGTTCAGGGCGACATCCGAAAAGCATCCGGCGCGAAACCCAAAATATCCGGCTGCCGCAACCATAGCGCCGTTATCGCCGCAAAGAGCAACCGACGGCATGGCAAGCCGAACCTTTCTTTTTTGGCAGAGTGCTTCCAAAGCGCGGCGCAAATGCGAATTTGCGGCAACGCCTCCGGCAAGCACCAGCGTTTTCAGCCCGGTTTGCCCCAGCGCAAGGTCGGTCTTTTTTGCAATGGCTTCCACAATTTTTGCCGTATAGGAAGCGGCAAGGTCGGCGCGATTGACGGCAAGCCCTTTTTGCTCGGCACCGTTGAGGTAGTTGAGCGCGGCGGTTTTGATACCGCTGAAAGAAAGCGCAATCTCCTCGCCGACAAGCGCGGGGGAGGGGAGCAAAATGGCCTTCGGGTTACCCTCATACGCCAGTTTGTCCAAAGCGGCGCCACCGGGGTAGGGCAGACCGATCACCCGCCCGATCTTATCAAAGGCCTCGCCTGCGGCGTCATCGCGCGTGCCGCCGATCTCGCGATATTCCATTTTTTCATTCACCGCATAGAAAGAGGTGTGCCCGCCCGACACCACCAAAGCCAAAAACGGCGGTTTGAGGTCGGGGTGGCAGAGAAACGCGGCGCAGATATGCGCGTGAATATGGTTGACCGAAACCAGCGGGATCTTGTTTGCGTAGGCAAGCGATTTTGCAAAGTTGACGCCTACCAGCAAAGCACCGATCAAACCGGGGTGAGAGGTCACGGCGATCGCGTCCAGATCGGCAAGTGCAACGCCGGCATTTTCCAGCGCCTCTGCGGTCACCTTGCTGACCGCCTCCACATGGGCGCGGCTGGCAATTTCGGGCACAACGCCGCCGTAAAGCCGGTGCGTTTCAATTTGGGAAGCAACGATATTGGAGCGAACGGTCAAGATCCCGTTCTTTTCTTCCACCACGGCGGCGGAAGTTTCGTCGCAGGAGGATTCCATTCCAAGGAGCAAAGCCATGTTTTTTGCACTCCTTTTTGAAAAATCAGGTGTTTTATGAAAGAGTTTTGATCATCACCAAAGCGTCCTCGGCGGGGTGCCGGTAAAACCCTTTGCGCGTTCCGGCAACCGCAAAGCCGCAGGATTCGTAAAGGCGGATGGCAGGTGCATTGGAAACGCGGGCCTCCAAAGAGAGGGAGCCGAGTTCCCGTGCCGTTGCCTCCTCCAAAAGGCGGGCGACAAGCGCTTTTGCAATTCCGTTTCGCCGTGCTTCGGGCAGGACGGCAAGATTGAGGATCTGTCCTTCGCCGGGGGCCAGGAGCATTCCAATGTAGCCAAGCACTCGTCCGCCTTCCGTGGCGGCAAAAGCAACGGCGTCCCCGGATAAAAAGAGGTTCAGCGCATTCTCGCTCCACGGCTCGGAAAAAGAGAGGGCTTCCAGCGCGGCAATTTCCGGCAGATGCGCGCGTTCAACTTGTAAAATGTCAAATTTCATTTTTTGCGGAAAAGAGCAGGGCGGTTACACCCTCGGTAATTTCGGCAAGACAGGTTTTGTAAACCGAGAGGTCCTGCCCCCAGGGGTCGGAGATCTCTTTCGGCATTCCGGTGATCTTGCCGGCAAATTGCGGATACTGCATCAAAAGTCCCATCACGTGGCTGCCCGAAAGCCCCACCATCAGGTCGCATTGCACGGCAACTTCCGGTGTCAGCGTATGGGCAGTGTGGGTATGGTAATCGTGTTCCGGCACCGGATCGATCTTCGCTTCCTCCAGCGCGAGAACGGCATTTTGAGCGATCGGGTCGCCCTCAAAGGCGGCAAGCCCGGCGCTGATGGCCTCTACCGAAGGGGGCAGACAAGCCCGGACTGCTTCGGGCAGACCCTCCCGTTGTTTTGCGGCAAGCGCGTTGGCGACCGCCGCCGCCATAGGCGAGCGGCAGGTGTTCCCGGTG
>CAMOHW010000107.1 GCA_946615525.1 uncultured Clostridia bacterium
CGGGTTTGCGGCTTGGGCAACCGGCTTTTGTTTGGTCAGAGCGGGCATGGTTTAATAGCCGAATTCGCCGGAGAGCGAATCATCGTTGGTGATCCAATCCTGCACGTCGATCTCGCGGTATTCGTCTTTGGTATCGCGCACGATCACCTTTTCAATGCCGGCGTTGATGACCTGGCGCTTGCACATCATGCAGGAGCAGGTGCCGGGGGAAAGCTCGCCGCTGCGCGCGTCAATGCACGCCATATAAAGGGTGGCGCCAAGCATCTGGTCGCGCGGAGCGGCAATGATGGCGTTTGCTTCGGCGTGGATCGAGCGGCAAAGTTCGTAGCGTTCTCCGCGGGGGATGTTGAGTTTATCGCGCATACAAATGCCCAGTTCGTTGCAGTTTTTTCTGCCGCGCGGAGCACCGTTGTAGCCGGTGGAAATAATGCTGTCGTTTTTGACAATGATCGCCCCGAACATCCGGCGCAGGCAGGTGGACCGCTCGGCAACCGTTTGGGCAATGTCTAAATAGTAGTTGATTTTGGAAACGCGCTCCATGAAAAAACCTCCGTTTTTTTGTTGTTTTACCAAAGGAAATGGGCAAAAACGGTATACTTTACCATTCTACTTTTCTATTATATACTCCTTTTTTGTCAATTTCAAGTCTTTTTTTCGGATTGCCGTCTTTTTCCTGCATTTTTTGCAAGAAAAAACAGACTCTTCCAAGCCGGAAGAGTCTGTTTGTATTGAAGGAGTCCGGTCAGACATCGATATCCTTCATGTATTTTTTGCCGTTCTCGGTAATAAAGAGTTTGCGAGCCGGCAGGTCGTCGCCCAAAAGGGTTTCAAAAATCAGGGCGGTTTGTGCGGCGTCGGTGGGAGAAACCGAGATCAGTCGGCGGGTCTCGGGGTTCATGGTGGTTTGCCACATCATTGCGGGCTCGTTTTCGCCCAACCCCTTGGAGCGTTGCAACTTATATTTTTTGTTGCCCAGCTTTTTCAAAATTGCCGCTTTTTCAAACTCATCATAGGCAAACAATGTTTCATCGCCCGCGGTGATCTCAAACAGCGGCGACTCGGCAATGAACACCTTGTGCTCTTTGAGCAGGGTGGGGAGCAGACGGTAGAACAGGGTGAGCAACAGGGTGCGGATCTGGAAACCGTCCTCGTCGGCATCGGTGCAGATGATGATTTTGGACCAGCGCAGGTCTTCGAGACGGAAGGTGTTTTTATCGTCTTTTTTGCGGTGGCGACCGTCAATTTCCACCCCGCAACCGATCACCTTCAAAAGGTCGATGATGATCTCGTTTTTGAAGATCTTGTCGTAGTCGCTTTTCAAGCAGTTCAGCGTTTTGCCGCGCACCGGGATAATGGCCTGGAACTCGGCGTCCCGCCCCAGTTTGCAGGAGGTCAAAGCCGAGTCGCCCTCTACGATATAGAGTTCGGCGCGCGAAGGATCTTTGGAACGGCAGTTGACAAATTTATCAACGCGATTTCCGGGATCGGAGGTTTTTGTGCCCAGCTGTTTGATAATGTCAACGCGCGTTTTTTCGGCGACCATCCGCGAGCGCATATTGATCAGCACCTGATTGGCGATCTGGTTGGCGGCAAGCGGATTTTCAATTGCGTAAATCTCAAACTTCTGGCGGATAAACTGGTTCAGCGCGTCGGCAATAAAGACGTTGTTAATGGCTTTTTTGGTCTGGTTTTCGTAGGAGGTCTGGGTGGAAAAACTGTTGATCACCAGCACCATGCAGTCCTGAATATCCTGGAAGGTGATCTTCGGCTCGTTCTTTTTGTAAAGATCCTTTGCCTTGCAGTATTTGTCAATGGCATAGGTAAAAGCCGCCCGCGTTGCCTTGTCGGGCGAGCCGCCGTATTCCAGGTAACTGGAATTGTGGTAGTATTCAATGAACTGGACCGTTTTGGAAAAGCAGAATGTTACATCGGCTTTGAAACGGTATTCGGGCATATCCTCGCGGTCGCGTCCTTTCGTTTCCAGGTGCCAGGAAACCGGCATGGTAAACGACGCGTCGCCCACGCGCTCGGAAAGGTAATCGGCAATGCCGTTGGGGTAAACAAAATCCTTTGTTTCAAATCCGCGGCCTTCTTTTTCTACGCGCAAGCGGAAACAAACGCCGGCATTGACCACCGACTGCCGTTTGATGGTGTCTTCAAAATATTCGATCGGGATATTGATATCGGTAAACACCTCAATGTCCGGTTTCCAGCGCACAATGGTGCCGGATTTCTTTTCTTTCTTTTCCAGCGGACGCTCGATCAGTTCGCTGCAGGGATTTCCTTTTTTGAAATGGATCGAGCGCTCTACTCCGTTGGCATAGGAGAACACATCCATATATTCGGAGGAGTATTGCGTTGCGGCGGCACCCAGACCGTTGAGACCGAGCGCATATTGGTAGGAAGCGCTGTTGCTGTTGTTGGCATATTTTCCGCCGGCATACAGTTCGTTGTAAACCAAATGCCAGTTCCAGTTTTTCTCTTTCTCGTTCCAACCCAGCGGAACGCCGCGGCCAAAGTCCTCCACCTCAATGCTCTTATCGCGAAAAACGGTGATCTGGATCAGGTTTCCGTGACCTTCACGCGCTTCGTCCACAGAGTTGGAAAGGATCTCAAAGAAAGAGTGTTCGCAGCCCTCCAGCCCGTCCGAACCGAAAATGACCGCAGGGCGTTTGCGCACACGGTCGGCGCCTTTGAGTGAGGAAATGCTGTCGTCATTATATTGCTGTTTTTTGCCTTGTTGCATTGCCATAGTTTGTTCCTTCCTCTTTTTGCGGGGATTGGCGATTCTGCTTTTCATTATAACAAAAAAAAGACGATTTGAAAAGGGGATTTTTGATTTTTTTCGGATGAATTGATTTTTTTTGGCGGTTTCTCTTGCAACCAAAGCAAATTTCGCATATAATGGATAAGGATACCGGCAAAGAATGGAGATTTTTATGGATCCCAAGTTGTCCTTCTCCCTGCCCGCGACCTGTGCGATCGTAGGGCTGGGCGTATCCAACCTGCCGCTGGTGCGCTTTTTGTGCGCCCGTGGTCTGCACCCGACGGTGCGCGACAGAAAAACCGAAGCCGAACTTGGCGCACTTGCGGCGGAAGCCCGTGCGCTGGGGGCAAAACCGGTCACCGGCGAGGGCTATTTGAAAGATTTGGACGAGGAAGTTATCTTCCGTTCTCCCGGATTGCGCCCCGATCTTCCGGAGTTTTGCCGGGCGGTAGAGCGCGGGAGCCGGCTGACCTCGGAAATGGAGTGTTTTTTGGAATATTCCCCGGCGCTGACGCTGGGCATTACCGGCAGTGACGGCAAAACGACCACAACCACTTTGACAGGACTCTTTTTGCAGGAAGAGCAAAAACGCAAAAAGACCGGGCGCGTGTTTGTAGGCGGCAACATTGGCAAACCGCTCTTCCCGGAGATGGAAGAGATGACCGACCGGGATCTTGCGGTGGTGGAACTTTCCAGCTTTCAGTTGCAGGGCTGTTGGTATTCGCCCGACCGCGCTCTGATCACCAATCTTTCCCCCAACCATTTGAACTGGCATACCGATTTTGCTGAATACATTGCCGCAAAAACCGAGATTTTCAAGCACGAGCGGTGCAAACTGTTGGTCCTGAACGCCGACAACGAGCAAACTGCCGCGCTTGCCGGGCATTCTCCGGTTCCGGTCACGCTTTTTTCGGCATCGGGCAAACCCAACGGCGCGCAAAAATGCGTTTTTGCACGAGACAGAATGATTGTTGCCGATTTTGGAAACGGCGAGATCCCCGTTTTGCCGGTTGGCGATATCCGTCTGCCGGGCAGACACAATTTGGAGAATGTTCTTGCCGCCATCGCTCTGACCGAAGGTCTGGTATCCCCCGGGAGCATTGCCGCCGTTGCGCGGACGTTTTCGGGCGTGGAGCACCGGTTGCAAAAGGTGCGGACGGTGGAGGGCGTGACCTATTATAACAGTTCGATCGATTCTACCCCCACGCGCACCCGAGCGGCGCTTGCGGCGCTGAGCGAGCAGGGCATTCGCCCCATCGTTCTTTGCGGGGGATATGATAAACACCTTTCCTACGCCCCGCTTGCCCGGGCGCTGGAAAGGTATGCAAAAGCCGCGGTCCTTACCGGACAGACGGCCAAGACCATTGCCGCCGAGATCAAACAGGAAACTCCCGGTTTCCCGTTTTATATGGAGCGCGATTTTCGCCGCGCCGTAGAGGCGGCAAAAGCAATGGAAAAACCGGGAGATACCGTTCTGCTTTCTCCCGC